>CAVBAX010000178.1:0-1817 GCA_963593105.1 Candidatus Methanomethylophilaceae archaeon
AATATGGACATTCGAATTATTTGGTTTTATGAACTTGAAAATATAATTGTTTTGTTAGATGTTGGACATCATGATATTTTCCGTCGATACTAATTTTACTTATATAATTAATTTTAAAGCGATCTTACTATATGTAAGATTTTTTTATTAAAAAGTAATAAAAAACTATTGACCGTGTCATACTCACGGGTTTTATTCTATTCTTGTAAATTGATTTAGATCAATTTAGAAAGGATAAATTTTATGGAATATGTAAAACTTAACAATGGTATTGAAATGCCAATTTTAGGATTCGGTGTTTATCAAATACCAAAAGAAGAAACTAAAAGATGTGTATTAGATGCGATTAAAGTAGGATATAGGGCAATCGATACTGCTCAAAGCTATTTTAATGAAGAAGAAGTTGGTGAAGCCATTGTAGAATGTGGCCTTAAAAGAGAAGAATTATTTATTACAACCAAGGTTTGGATTGATAACTATGGTTATGAAAAATGTAAGAAATCAATTGCAGAATCTTTAAGAAAGTTACATACAGACTATATTGATTTAGTATTACTTCATCAACCGTTTGCGGATTATTATGGTGCTTACAAAGCTTTAGAAGATCTATATAAAGAGGGCAAGATAAAAGCTATTGGAGTATCTAACTTTTATCCTGATAGATTAAGTGATATTTGTTTGTTTGATAGAGAAATCATTCCCACAATTAATCAAGTCGAAACAAATCCTATGAATGGCCAATTTAAGGCTCAAGAAAATATGGAAAAATATGGCGTGCATATTGAAGCTTGGGCACCATTTGGTGAAGGTAGAAATGGTTTGTTTGAAAACAAGACACTTAAAAAGATTGGTGAAAAATATGGTAAGAGTAATGCTCAAGTAATACTTCGTTGGCTTATTCAAAGAGGCGTTATTTGTGTATGCAAGTCTACACATATTGATAGGATGGAACAAAATCTAAATGTCTTTGATTTTAAGCTAAGTGAAGAAGACATGGAAGAAATCAAAAAGCTTGATACAAGTGATTCTTTATTCTTTAATCATCAAGATCCCAAGATGGTAGATTGGTTTGATCAAATAACTAAGGAAAGAAGAAATAATCAAGATTGTCGTAAAGATAAAAAGAATTGGTAATCGATATGAAGAAATTATTTATTATACTTTTATCATTGACACTACTGGTTGCGTGTGCTAATTCTTCAACTAATAGTAGTACTACAAGTGTTAGTGAAGATATTGTAGAAGAAACAAATAAAAGTGAAGAAGATACTTCTAATAAAAAAATACTAGTAGTATATTATTCAGCATCCGGCTCTACTAAAAGGGTAGCTGAAGAAATCGCAAATGAATTAGATGCTGATATATTTGAAATAGAACCTGAAGATGTATATACAAGTGATGATTTAAATTGGACAAATAACGATTCAAGAGTTAGTAAGGAACATGATGATGAGTCTTTAAGAGATGTTCCTTTAAAAAATACTACTGTTGAAAATTGGGACTCTTATGATACGGTTTTAATTGGCTATCCTATTTGGTGGGGCATAGCTGCTTGGCCTGTTGATAATTTTGTGAAAGATAATGATTTTACAAATAAGACTATAATACCATTTTGTACCAGCTCTTCAAGTGGTATTGGATCTAGTGGCACAATTCTAGAAGAATATGCAGGTAGTGGCAATTGGTTAGATGGCCAAAGATTTTCTTCAAGTGTTTCAGTTGATAATATAAAGTCTTGGGTGGACAGTCTTGAACTTAATTAATATTGATTGTACTTTTATTATTTTCATCATGTAGTAAGCCAATATTATTCATGT
>CAVBAX010000178.1:1827-2480 GCA_963593105.1 Candidatus Methanomethylophilaceae archaeon
AAAGATGGATAATGTTTCTTATGATGTTACAAGTGGCAAGCAAACATATAGATCATTTGTTTAGACATTAAAGATGATCAATATTTTACAAGTAGAAATGCACCAAATCGGCACGGTGATGGAAACTTATTTTTGCTAGATACAATTATTATGCCTTGGTTTTTTTAATCATTAAAGAAAGGAAAATACATGAATATTATTTTTATGAATGGCAGTCCTAATACAAATGGCAATACTGCTAAACTTGCTTCAATTTTATTAGATGGCAAAGAATATGAAACTATTAATTTAACTGATTACTTAATTGGTTGCTATGGTCAAAATTTAAAAGATGATGAGTTATATAAAGTTATAGATAAGATGAAAAGTGCTGATGTGATTGTGATGGGTTCACCACTTTATTGGCATAACATCTGTGGTTCTATTAGAAATGTTTTAGATAGGTTTTATGATTGTGTAAAGCCAAATGAATTAGCTAATAAAAATTTTTATTTTATATTTCAAGGTGCAGCACCAGAAAAATGGATGTTGGAAGCTGGTGAATATACAATGAAACGTTTTGCCTCTTATTATGGAATGGAATATAAAGGAATGATTACAAATTCTAAAGATGCTAAGCTTTATAATGATTTATGAGTCATAAATTGTTAGTT
>CAVBAX010000178.1:2490-2949 GCA_963593105.1 Candidatus Methanomethylophilaceae archaeon
CATTAGTTGATAGTTTATTAATTTTATCATTACTATTTTTGATGGCTTATGAACTTATTGGTGCTTTAAATCATGAATTAATTGGCATATTGATGTTTATTCTTTTTATTATTCATCATATGTTTAATAAAAACTATTTAATAAACTTAAATAAGGGTAAAAAGTCTTGTGTTAGATATTATAACAACAGTCTTATTATCCTTATTTCTCTTTGTTTTATTGGATCAATGATTAGTGGAATTATAAGTTCTAGGCATCTTTTTACTTTTTTAAATCTTAAATCAAATTACATTATAAATAGGATTCACATGTTATCAGCTTATTGGGGCTTTATTTTTATGTCCATGCATTTGGGTTGTCATTTTCAAATGTTTAAATCAACTCTTATTAATAAGAAGATATTGGTTTATAATTTTTTAAATATATTTCATTATGTAATTTTAATTTATGGAATATACG
>CAVBAX010000179.1:0-2924 GCA_963593105.1 Candidatus Methanomethylophilaceae archaeon
GTATTAGATACACCGTTGTTGGTAAATAAATCATAGGCTGAATCTAATATTTTTTTTCTTTTTTCTTCTTTTTTTTGGGTAATAATTCCTGCCATATATCTATTATTTTAGGGGTAAAAATGACTTTGTAAAGTATTTTTTAATAAAAATGACGAAAAGTCATTTTTTTATTGACATTGCATTACATGATTGTATAATAGTTTAGGAAATGACTAATGGTCATTTATTTCTTGGGAGGGATTATGAAGAAATTTGCACATTTTATCGTCAAATTTTATAAGCAGATTTTAATTGTTTCCATTATTTTGTTGATACCATCAGCAATTGGTGCTGTTTCAACACGTATTAATTATGATATCTTAACTTACTTACCTAGTGAGTTAGATTCAATGGTTGGTGAACAATACTTGGAAAAAGATTTTAATCTTGCATCCAGTGCGATGATCACTGTAGAAAATATGCCTACTTCTAACTTACTTGATTTAAAAGAAAGAATCTCTAATGTTGAAGGGGTTAGTGAAGTATTCTGGTTATCAGATGTCTTAGATGTAACTATTTCTAAAGAAATATTACCTGATGATATCTATAATTTCATGTTTAATTCCGATTTGGATGCTACGATGATGATAGTTAGATTTAATGATACTGCTGCATCAGAGTCTACAATGAATGCGATTGCTAAAATCAAAAAGATTTGTGCTAATGAGGCTTATATTGGTGGTATGTCAATCATCTTACAAGATACAAAAGCACTAGTTGATCAAGAATTGCCTATTTATATTGTTATTGCGGTAGCTGCTTGTATTGTAGTATTGTGGCTTGGTTTAAAATCAAATATATTACCATTCTTATTTATGATTGGGTTAATATTCCCGATTTTATATAACTTTGGTTCAAATATAATTTTTGGTCAAATATCTTATATCACCGAAGCTCTTGCCACGGTATTACAGTTAGGTGTTACCATGGACTATTCAATTTTCCTTGTTAATAGATGGAGAGAAGAAAGAAAATTAGTTGATAATGACTTTGATGCGATGGAAAATGCCATTGTCAATACTGGTGTTTCTATTTCTGCTTCAAGTTTAACAACGGTTGCTGGTTTCTTGGCCTTATGTTTTATGAGACTTACACTTGGTAAAGATATAGGTTTGGTTATGGCGAAGGGTGTAGTACTTGGTGTATTATCAACTATTACAATTCTTCCTGCTCTTATTCTTGCGTTTAGAAATAAGATTTGGAAGTGGGAACATAAGCCACTTATTCCAAAGCTTGAAAAGACTTCTTATTTTGTTAGCAAGCATTATAAGAAAGTGATGGTTATCTTCTTTGTGGTGTTTGCACTATTCGCTCTAGCTTATCCTAAGGTTGAACAATATTATACTTTAACTGATTCTTTACCTGATGATATGACTGGTAAGGTTGGTAATGAAAAACTAAAAGAAGATTTCAATATGACGTCTAGTTACTTTATTATCGTCAATGATAATTTAAAGGATGAAGATATTAAACAAATGGTAAAAGAGGTTGAAGGACTTGGCAATATCACTTCTTGTTTAGCAATTGAAAAGTTTATTGGTGGTGCTATTCCTTCAAGTATTTTACCAGATGTATTAACTGATACTTTTGTGGCAAATGGTCATGAACTTATCATGGTTAACTCAAAGCTTAAGGCTGGTACTGATGAAATCAATGAACAAATAACACAATTAGATAGCATAGTTAAAAAATATGATAGTACAGGTGTCATAACAGGTGAGGCACCAATGACTAAGGACTTAATTGAAATCGCCAATGTTGATTTCAATAATGTTAACTGGATTTCAATTGGCTTTGTCTTCCTTATTATCGCAATAAGCTTTAAGTCAATTTCACTTCCTATCTTACTTGTTGCGGCAATTGAAGCAGCCATCATTATGAATATGGCAACAGCATATTTTACAGGTACAACACTTCCATTTATCGCAAGTATTGTCATTGGTACAATTCAACTTGGTGCTACAGTCGATTATGCGATTTTGATGACAACAAGATTTAAAGAAGAATTGGCTAATGGCCATAGTGCGATTGAAGCGGCACAAATCGCTGTTTACAATTGTTCGCAATCTATTCTAACTTCTGGTTTAACATTCTTTGGAGCGACAGTTGGTGTTTCACTTATTTCTAAGATGGAACTACTACAAAGTATTTGTTTGTTGATAGCGAGAGGTGCTTTATATTCAATGGTTGTGATTATATTTGTGCTTCCATGTTTCTTAATTGTGTTTAATGGAATAATTAGCCATACCACTAAGGGTTGGCCTAAGGTTAAAAAGGAGAATGCTTAATATGAAAAAAGTTTCTAAAGTATTAACGGCTACTATTTCTTGTTTAATGGCTACTACACTTGTAATGCCAATTTGTGCAGAAGATAAAGTAGAAAAGAAAGAAAGCGTTTATACAGTTTTAAATAGTGATGGTAGTGTAAATACAATTACTGTTTCTGATACATTACATTCTGATTCTGGTTTCAGTAATTATCAAGATAAATCAGATTTACAAAATGTTGAAAATTTAAAGAGTTCTGACGCTGTTAATTCAAGTAATGGTAATCTAATTTGGAATACTAGTGATAAGGATATTTATTATCAAGGTACTTCAAATAAGGAATTACCTTTAACAGTAAAGATTACTTATGTATTAGATGGTAAAGAACTTACAAGTGATGAACTTGTTGGTAAGTCAGGACATCTAGCAATCAAGATTAATGTTACTAATAGTTCTAAGCAAACATATACCGCAAACAATAAGACATATAACTTAGTAACACCATTTGTTACGGGTGTTGTATGTATGATGGATGATGATATCTTTACAAATGTAAAAGTTAATTCAGGTACAGTTACAAGTGATTCAAGTCATAGTTTAATTACAAGTGTTATGGT
>CAVBAX010000180.1:0-2885 GCA_963593105.1 Candidatus Methanomethylophilaceae archaeon
ATTTTGCAATCTCATCATCACTCAAAGTCTTTTTATCAACACTTTTATGAAAACTGTTTTTATATTCAAGCAGTTTTTCTTCAAAGTCTTTAGGAATATAAGCTTGTCTTAATTCATCATCAATGATAATCAAAGCCTCATCTTCCCTTTCTTCTTTAAGTAATTTTTCAATCTTTTCTAAAGTTTCATCATAATAATTCATCTTAAAACTCAAAGCCCTTAAATACTGGCTCTCCTGTATATTTATGTACTTCTATTTCTTTATTAACAGCTTTATATGCTCCAATAGCTAAAGTTTCCATTTCTCTATCTTTGATAGTAACAATATCTCCTAAATAGCCACAATAGTCTTTAATATCAGCTACCAAATCAGTAAATCTAATAAAACCACCAGTTAAAATGATACAATCTACTTTACCCTTTAAAACAGCTGACATAGCCCCAATTTGTTTTGCGATATTATAAATCAAAGCGTCCCAAATTAAAGTAGCCTTCTTATCACCTTTTAACATTAAATTATGTATCTTTTCACCATCACTTGTGCCAAAATAAGACACAAAACCACCACTTCTTGAACACATTAATCTTACTTCTTCAATTGAATGATTATCAATATAATCTAATAAAGATAAAATCGGAATAGAACCAATACGCGTTGGTGTAAAACCACCATCACCACCAGATCCCACATTGCCATCAATCATTTTGCCATTTTTATGAGCATTAACTGTAATACCACCATCAATATGACAAACAATTAAATTAGACTCTTCATATTTGATACCCTTATTTTGGCAATAATATCGTGCTACAGCCTTTTGATTTAAAACATGGCTTTGGGCATTACGATATAAACCATCAATGCCACTGATTCTAGCGATATCAGATAGTTCATCAACATTTGTCGCATCCATGGTAAAACATGGTATCTTATATTCTTTACCAAATTTATAGGCCAACATTACCCCCAGTTTTGCAGCATGTTCACTACCACCAACAGCATTTAAAGTATCTAAATATAATCTTTCATCAATTTCTAATACACCAGACTTTTGAGGATAGGCACTACCGCCTCTTCCTACAATGGCATCAATATCCGCAAAACATAATTGATTTTCATTTAAAAACTTAACAACTATAGCCCCTCTAAAGTCCATTTGATCATTTACATGTTTATACTTAAGCAAAATGGGCGCATCATGAAAATAACTTTTAGTAACAAGCTCTTTTTCATTTTCATATATCGATAATTTGGTAGAAGTACTACCAGGATTAATAACTAAAATTTTCATTTCTTCACTTCCATATTATAATAGACTAAGTGCAGTGGTATCGAAGTGGTCATAACGAGCCGCCCTCGAAATGCGGTTGTCCATTAGGGCACGTGGGTTCAAATCCCACCCACTGCGCCATTTTTTTATAATAAATTATATAAATTCTTATATTTATTCTTCAAATAATCAATATAGTACTTAGGATTAAAAGATTCATGTGTTGCCCTATTTAAAATATAATCATAATTATGTAAAGCTCCATCAAATTGAATATTATCTTTTAAATAATCAATAATACTTTCAAACTTGTTTTCTATAAGTAACTTATCGATTTCAATATCACTTTCCATTTGTCTTAAAAATTGAGCGCCAAAAGCACTACCTAAGGCATAGGTAGGAAAATAACCAAAAGAAGCACTAGACCAATGAATATCTTGTAAAATACCTTGTGAATCACTAGGTACATCAACACCTAAATATTCTTTATATTTTTGGTTCCAAACTTCATTTAAATTATCAACGCTAACACTACCATCAAAGATACCCTTTTCAATTTCATATCTAATTAGAATATGAATTGGATAAGTAAGTTCATCAGCTTCCGTCCTTATTAAAGAAGGCTTAGATACATTGATCGCCCTAATAAAATCATCAAGAGAAACATCTGCTAAATTTTCTTTAAATAATTCTTGAAGTCTAGGATATAAATTAACCCAAAATGATTTTCTTCTACCAATATAGTTTTCTAAAAAACGTGATTGTGATTCATGCATTCCACTAGAAATATATTTTTTAATATTTGTTCCTTCATATTTTTCCAATACATTATGTTCATAGTGGGCATGTCCAGTTTCATGAATTACACTAAAAATATTAGAGGCAATATTGTGTTCATCATAGCTTGTGGTAATACGAACATCATTTTTACTCAAACCATTAGTAAAGGGATGTTCACTTACGCCCATATAACCCCAAGAAGAATCAAAATTAATATATTTTAATAACTCTTCATTAAATAAAACTTGTTTATCTTTTGGATAATACTTATATAAAAATGAATCATCAATATGTTTAGTACTAACTTCTTTGATTAAAGGTATTAACTCTTTTTTAACTAAATCAAAAAACTCATCATATTTTTCTATTGTCATACCTTCTTCAAAGTCATCTAACAACACGTTATAAGCAATAGCATCACAATTTCTTCTATTTGCACGCATCTTAGAAAGCTCAATAAGCTTTTTTAGATGATTCTCAAATAAACTATAGTCATTATCACCTTTAGCCTTAAGCCATGCATCAAATGAATTGCAACAAGCTAAATCAAATTCCATGATTTCTTCCTTAGAAAACTTACTTATAGATTCAAGTGATTTCTTAGTTAAATAAACATCTCTATTTAAATCTTCACCTAAGTCCATTTGACTTAACTGTTCAACTAGTTCAATCATCTTAGAATCAGTTTCAATATCATATGCCTCACCTGACATAATATTTAACATCTTATTACGATACTTATTACCACTAAGTGGGGCAATTGTTTCCTTATCAAAATAAGTGGTACTTAAAAGTAAGTTATAAGCATTTACTCTATCTTGATATTCTTTATAT
>CAVBAX010000181.1:0-2873 GCA_963593105.1 Candidatus Methanomethylophilaceae archaeon
TATTTCGAGAAATTGGCAAATGTCAGAATTTGATTTATATAATCTAGAAAAAGAAAATAATATTATTCCTGTTTATAAAATGGTTGATACCTGTGCTGGTGAGTTTGAATCTTCAACGCCATATTTTTATTCAACATATGAGCATGAAAACGAATCAATCTGTTCAAATAAGAAAAAGGTAATTGTACTAGGCTCAGGACCTATTAGAATTGGCCAGGGCGTTGAATTTGATTATGCCACTGTTCATTGTATAAAGACACTACATAAAGAAGGCTATGAAGCAATCATTATAAACAATAATCCAGAAACTGTTTCAACTGATTTTTCTATATCGGATAAATTGTATTTTGAACCTTTAACTACTGAAGATGTAATGCATGTAATTGACTTAGAAAAGCCAGATGGTGTGATTGTGCAATTTGGTGGCCAAACCGCTATTAATTTAGCTGAATCTTTGGTTAAACATGGCGTAAAAATATTAGGAACATCACTAGATGCGATAAATAAAGCAGAAGATAGACATGAATTTGAATCAATGTTAGAAAGCTTAAATATCCCACAACCTGAAGGTGAAACAGCTATTGATGTTAATGGCGCCTTACAAATAGCTCATAAAATATCTTATCCTGTGCTTGTTAGACCAAGCTATGTACTAGGTGGTAGGGCTATGGAAATAGTTCAAAATGATGAAGAACTAAAAAAGTATATGGCAACCGCAGTAAAAGAAATATCACATGATTCACCAATTCTAATTGATAGATATGTTGAAGGTAAGGAATGTGAGATAGATGCCATTGCGGATGGTGAAAATGTTTATATTCCAGGTGTTATGGAACATATTGAAAGAGCAGGTATTCACTCTGGTGATTCAATTTCGGTATATCCTAGTCAATCTTTATCAAAAGATGTAAAAGAAAAAATAATTGATTATGCAACTAGGATTGGTAAAGGTTTTGGCTTTATAGGCTTATATAATATTCAGTTTATAGTCGATAAAAATGATAAAGTCTATGTTTTAGAAGTAAATCCTAGATCTAGTAGAACAGTGCCATTCTTGTCAAAGATCACTGGTGTCCCGATGTGTAAAATTGCCACTAAGGCAATACTTGGCCAATCAATTGTTGAACAAGGCTATACTCCGGGATATAAGAAAGATGACCCAGTTAATGTTTATGTAAAGGCGCCTGTATTCTCTTTTGCAAAACTTAGATCAGTTGATACGGTACTTGGCCCTGAGATGAAATCAACAGGTGAAGCGCTTGGTTTTGATACAAGTTTAGAAAAAGCATTGTATAAAGCCCTAGTAGCAAGTGGAGTTAAAATTCCAATGTATGGAACAGTACTAATGACTATCGCGGACAAAGATAAACAAGAAGCTTTAAAGATTGCGAAAAGATTATATGCGATAGGTTATGGTCTATATGCAACTTCAGGTACCGCAAGATTCTTACAAGAAAATGGATTGTTTGTACATGCGGTTGCTAAGATTACTGATGAAGAAGCTAAGGAAACAGTGCTTGATATAATTCAAAAAGGTAAGGTATCCTTTGTCATAAACACAATGGAAGATAGAAATAGAGCAACTAGTCTTGATGGTTTCCTTATTAGAAGAGTATCAGCAGAAAATAATATTTCATGTATGACATCTTTGGATACTGCTGATGCGATTTGTAAGGTTCTAGAATCAAGAAGTTTCTTAATGACCTCAATGAATGAAGTGGTAAAGAAAGATAATTAATAAAAAGTTAAATTAAAAAAATCTAGTTATAAAGCTAGATTTTTTATATAGAATAAGTGTAGTTTTTTAGTACATAAAAATAGGAAAAAGTGTATATTTTAATTTTGGTAAACTATATCACCATTAAGCTTTAAATCATAAGAAATTAGTTTATTATCATCAAGATTTTCTTTTAATAAACTAACCGCATTAATAGTGTGGTTATCGTAAGTCTTATAGTAATAAGTTAAAGTACTAGTTGAACAACATGATGAATAAATAGTATATTCATAGTCGCCTTCCTTTACTTCGCAACAACCTCTTTGTTGCTCAACAGAACCTAAAATATGGAAAAATTGTGAGACACTACTTGTTTCATCATTATTAGACTTTGAGTTGCATTTAGTGAAGGCAACTTTTACAAACCTTGAAGCGCTAGATAAATCACCTGGCAAACCAAGCCCGCCCATACCTCTAGAATAAGTTTCTAGATTTAAATCTCTAGAAAAATTATTTGTAGGTTGTTTAACACTTAGATTTTGATAATTATTTAAATTAAACATTTGAAGAGGAAATGGTGGATTATTAGTTAAAACACCAACAGGATTATCATAAATATGCATACCATCTTTACAATATTCTAAGGTAATACAATTATCTTTATCACCAATTAACCAATGAAGACTACCAGGTGTCATGCCTTTAGCGAATTCTTCATCAGTAATTACTATTTTATTTAATATATCTTTTACTTCCATTAGATTTGTACATGTTCTTAGTAAATAAGGAATTAGCTCAAAAGAAGCGATATTGTCTTTTTCTTTAGACAATTCATGTTCATATTTAGCATTTCCTACAAAATTAAGACCAGCAATGCATAAACCCTTTTCATTCATGGCATCATAGTACAAAGGATAATCATCAATGATTATTCCGCATCCAATAATTGAATAATGATTATCTATCATTTTATCTTGATGTCTTAATTTAAATGAATAATTTCTTGGTGTAATAATAATTTTTTCGCCAAAGGAAACTTCATAATCTAAATTTCTTCCAAAGTAAAAACCATCAGTTTTATAAGCAGCAGCAGTACACATAGTTTAAACCTCACTTATGTTAATATTATATAATCTTAAAGAGGAAAGTTATGGCT
>CAVBAX010000182.1:0-2868 GCA_963593105.1 Candidatus Methanomethylophilaceae archaeon
TATATATGCTGCCGTTTATATATAATAAATGATGTTGAAATCGAGGTTTGAATATGAAGACAATACTTGTTACAGGGGCATCTGGGTTTATAGGTTCTAATTTAGCTAAAAGGTTACTACAAGAAGATAATGTGGTAATTGGTTTAGATAATATGAATGATTACTATGATGTGAATATTAAGGAATATAGGTTAAGTGAGCTTATAAAGTATGATAATTATACTTTTGTTAAGGGGGATTTAGCTGATAAAGAATTAATTGATTCTTTATTTAGCAAATATCATTTTGATATAGTTGTTAATTTAGCAGCACAAGCGGGAGTGCGTTATTCAATTACTAATCCTGATGCTTATATATCTAGTAATATTATTGGTTTTTATAATATTTTAGAAGCTTGTAGGCATAATGAAGTAGGGCACTTAGTATATGCGTCTAGTTCTAGTGTATATGGTAGTAATAAGAAAGTTCCTTATTCAACTGATGATAAGGTAGATAATCCAGTGTCTTTATATGCAGCTACTAAAAAGTCTGATGAGTTAATGGCTCATGCTTATAGCAAGCTTTATAATATTCCTTGTACAGGTTTACGTTTTTTTACAGTATATGGTCCAGCAGGTAGGCCTGATATGGCTTATTTTGGGTTTACTAATAAGTTAGTTAATAATGAAACTATTAAGATTTTTAATTATGGTAATTGTAAAAGGGATTTTACTTATATAGATGATATTGTAGAAGGTGTTATTAGGGTTATGAAGAAAGCGCCAGAAAAGAAAGATGGAGATGATGGTTTACCTATTCCACCTTATAAGATTTACAATATTGGCAATAATAATCCTGAAAACTTATTGGATTTTGTAAGGATATTGTCTGAAGAACTTGTAAGTGCAGGCGTATTGCCTGAAGATTATGACTTTGAAGCACATAAAGAGCTTGTGGCAATGCAAGCAGGGGATGTGCCTATTACTTATGCGGATACTGCACCACTTGAAAGGGATTTTGGTTTTAAGCCTAATACTAGTTTAAGAGATGGGCTTAGACAATTTGCGAAGTGGTATAAAGAGTTTTATATGAGGGGTTAACTAGGTTAACCTTTTGTTTTGTTTATCTTGTTATTTAAAATAACATTTATTTAATATATTGAAATTATATGTAATCTAAAATATCATGGTTTATGAGGAATAAATTATGCAAAAGATTTCAATTGAATTATTATCTAAGATTGTAAAAGAAAAAAGAAACAATCTAAGTCTTACTCAAGCTGATTTAGCTAAGAAGGTTAATATGAATAGAGCTATGTTATCTAGACTTGAGAATAAAGAATATATGCCTTCTGTTGATCAAATAGAGATGCTTGGTGAGGTTTTAAACTTTAATTATGATGACTTATTAGAAAAACAAATAGAAACTAGTAAGAAAGCTGTTTTATCTAAACCATGTAAGATTGCGGTAGCTGGTACTGGTTATGTTGGTTTATCTTTAGCTGTACTTCTTTCTTTAGAAAATGAAGTTAGGGCAATTGATATTGTTAAGGAAAAGGTGGATTTAATCAATAATAAGAAATCACCTATTCAAGATGAATATATAGAAGATTATTTAGCTAATAAGAATCTTAATTTAAAGGCTACAATAGATCCTGAATATGCTTATAAAGAAGCAGAGTTTATAATTGTGGCTGCACCTACAAATTATGATTCTAAACAAAATTATTTTGATACTAGTGCTGTAGAGTCGGTTATTGAAACAGCTAGATCTTTTAATAGAGATGCTTATATTGTGATTAAGTCAACGATTCCTGTTGGTTACACATGCAAGCTAAAAGAAAGATTAAATGATGATAGAATCTTATTTTCACCTGAGTTTTTAAGAGAATCTAAGGCTTTATATGATAATTTATATCCATCTAGAATCATTGTGGGTTGTGATGATAATTGTAAGGAAGCTGCTGTTAAGTTTTCTAATCTTTTAAAGAATGCTTGTTTAAAAGAAGATGTAAGTGTGCTTACTATGGGTTTTACAGAAGCAGAAGCTGTTAAATTATTTTCTAATACTTATTTAGCACTTAGAGTGTCTTATTTTAATGAATTAGATACTTATGCAGAATCAAAGGGTTTAAATACTAAGGAAATAATTGATGGTGTATGTTTAGATCCTAGAATTGGCTCACATTATAATAATCCTTCTTTTGGTTATGGTGGTTATTGTTTGCCTAAGGATACTAAACAATTGTTAGCTAACTTTAAGGATGTACCAGAAAATTTAATAGAGGCTATTGTTGAATCAAATAGGACAAGAAAAGATTTTATTGCGGATAGAGTGCTTGAAAAAGCAGGTGCTTATGAAAATAGTGAAGCTTATAATCCAAACAGAGAACATAAAGTGGTAGTAGGTGTTTATAGACTTACTATGAAGTCTAATAGTGATAACTTTAGACAATCTTCAATACAAGGTGTTATGAAGCGTATTAAGGCAAAAGGCGCAGAAGTTATTATCTATGAGCCAACGCTTAAAGATGGTGATACTTTCTTTGGTTCTAAGGTGGTAAATAATCTATCTAAGTTTAAAAAACAGTCTAATGCGATTATTGCCAATAGATATGATACTTGTTTAGATGATGTAAAAGATAAGGTATATACAAGAGATTTATATAAGAGGGACTAGTTCTCTCTTGTTTTATATGAAAAAAAGATTTAGTTTTTAAGAATATGTTATAAAAGAAATCTAATAAAGTTGTTGCAAATAAGGATTTTAACAGTAATTACGCATGAGTATTTGACCACTAATAAAAGATCTTAGATAACTCTTTATTTATCAGGCTTATTTATTTTTAATACTTGGTTTAACTAAATTATCTGATGATAAATATCATCA
>CAVBAX010000183.1:0-2862 GCA_963593105.1 Candidatus Methanomethylophilaceae archaeon
AAAATCGCCAAAATGACAGATTTAAACATTGACTCTGTTAAAACAATAATAGATAAAAACAAAACTTTAAAGGCTTAATATATTTTTATAATATGTCAGACCCTTTATTTATCGGCTGTATTGTAAAAAGAGGTCTTAATTGTTACAATTTAGGATGAATTAAAGAAATGGAGTTTTATTTATGGCAATTGAAGCTGGCGATTTTAAAACAGGATTAACAGTTATGGTTGATGGTGATCCTTGGCAAGTAATTGATTTTATGCATGTTAAGCCTGGAAAAGGTGCTGCAATTTTAAAGACAAAAATGAAGAATCTAAAGACAGGTTCTACTCAAGAAAGAAATTTCAATGCGTCTACTAAGTTTGAGGCAGCAATGATTGAAAAGAAGGCTGCTCAATATTCTTATTCTGCAGGCGATACATACTATTTTATGGATATGGAAACTTTTGAAACTTATGAATTAACTGAAGATCATGTAGGTTTCAATAAGTATTTCTTACTTGAAGGTATGAATGTTATGCTTCAACTATTTGATGGTGAAGTATTAACTATTTCAGTTCCTGATAAAGTTGAACTTACTGTTGTTGAGACTACTCCTCCTATGAAGGGTGCTCCAAGTACTCAAACTAAGGATGCTTTAACTGATACTGGTCTTTCTCTTCGTGTTCCTCAATTTATTGAACAAGGTGAAAAGATTCTAGTTACTAGTGCTGATGGTCAATATTCTTCAAGAGCTTAATTATAAGCTCTTTTTTATAATATGAGTAAAGTTGCACTAATTACAGGATCTGCTAAAGGTATTGGAAAAGCAATTATTATCGAATTGGCTTCCAAAGGCTACGATGTGGTAATTAATTATCAAAGTTCTAAAAAAGAGGCTGATGATTTAAGGGAGTATGTGCTTAGTGCTTATGGCGTTAATTGCATAGCCATTAAATGTGATGTATCAAATGAAACACAAGTGGATTTAATGTTTAAAGAAATTGAAGATAAATTAGGTGAAGTATCAATACTTGTTAATAATGCTGCTGTTGATTTATCAAATTTATTTCATTTAAAAACAGTTGAAGAGTTTAGAAAGACTTTAGATGTTAATTTAATCGGAGCCTATATTACAAGCAAAAGAGCTTATAAGAATATGCTTAAAAATGAGTATGGCCGTATTATTAATATCTCTAGTACCAATGGTATTAATACTTATTATCCTATGAGTATTGATTATGATGCTTCTAAGGCAGCACTAAATTCTTTAACCCATAATTTAGCCGTCCAATTTGCCCCATATGTGCATGTAAATGCTATTGCGCCAGGTTTTATTGGCACTGAAAATGAATTAGATGGTTATGATGAAGATTTTTTGAAACAAGAATGTGAAAAAATTCTTCTTCAAAGATATGGCAAACCTGAAGAAGTTGCTCATCTTGTGTCGTTTTTAATATCAGATAAAGCGGATTATATAAATAATACAATCATCAGAATTGACGGTGGTCAAATGGGTAGCAATTAAAAAGGTGGATGACCACCTTTTTTTTGTGTTATTTAGAGATATTATTTAGTGCTAATAGAATTGATAGCTTACCATATTCAATAGTTAAACCGCCTTGCATATATAAAGTATATGGTTCAATAACAGGTGCATCGGCACTTAATTCGATTGTGCTACCTTGTGTAAAACTGCCAGCCGCCATTACTTCATCAAATGGATAACCAGGCATTGGTGCCGGTAAAACTTTTACATAAGAATCGATTGGCGAAGCTGATTGGATGCCTTGAGTAAATCTTACAAGATTTTCCTTTGTTTCAAGTTCAATTGTTTGGATGATATCGGTACGATATTGGTTATATCGAGGAGAAATATTCTTATAACCTAGTTTTTCCAACATATAAGATGTGAAAACTGCAGTTTTTAAAGCGTTTTTAACTGCACTGGGAGCCATAAATATTCCCTTGAAGAAAGAATTGTTTAAGTTGAAATTAGCTCCTAATTCTTTACCGATGCCAGGAGCCGTCAATCTATCAGCCACCATTTTTATTAAATCAGTATTGCCGGCAATGTAGCCTCCAGTACAAGCAATGCCGCCACCTAAATTTTTCATAAGTGAGCCAACCACGACATCCGCGCCAATATGTCCTGGTTCTTTTCTCTCAACCAGTTCACCATAACAGTTATCAATCATAATGATGACATCTTTATTTACTTCTCTTATTTTATTGATGACATTTTCAATTTTATTAATCGTTAAAGAATCACGATGCGAATATCCTCTTGATCTTTGGATTTCAACGAGTTTTACATCTTGTTTAGCTAATCTTTCTTGAATGGTTTTAATATCAAAATCATTATTAATTAAATCTATTTGTTCATACTTTACACCTAGTGCTTTTAATGACTGGCTTGAATCGCCAATGATGCCAACCATTTCTTTTAAAGAATCATAAGGTTCACCACTTAATGAAATCATAGTATCTCCATGTTTTAACAACGCTGAGAAAGTTAAATATAGAGCGTTAGTGCCAGACATTATTTGGGACCTAACAAGGCAATCTTGACATCCTAGAACTTCCGCAAATATTTTTTCTAGTTTATCTCTGCCACTATCATAGTTTCCATAACCGTTCATTTCGGCAAAGTCACTATAGGAAACATTGTTTTTAATAAAAGCATTTAATATGCGATCTGAATTGTATAGACAAGTATCATCTATATCTATATAGATATCTTTTAAATCAATATCTGACTGTTTAGCAAGCGTTAATAAATCTTGGTTTATTTCTTCTAAAATCATATATTCTCCGTTTCTTTAAAAAAAATTATATAAAAATAAAATTTTTTTTCAATTTCTTGTTGACATCCCCCTATAT
>CAVBAX010000184.1:0-2851 GCA_963593105.1 Candidatus Methanomethylophilaceae archaeon
GCTGTATCTTTAATATGCATCAACACAAAGGAAAAATTAATCACATCAAATGCAGGAATGTTTTCCTCTTTCATGAGTTTTAAAATGTTAGATAAAAAGTTTTCGTCTTCTATGTTACAACAAACAAAAGAAAAACGACTATCGCTGCAATTTGTTTGAGCTTGTTTAATTAGTTCTTCATCAAAGTCTATGCCTATAATTTTTTCAGCATCGGTATCACAAAAGCGCTTAATTGTTTTTTTGCCATCATTTGAACCAATATCTAAGACAAAATGACGGGGTTTTGAAAACACTTTTTGATAAGCAGGTTTTTCATAATCAGAAAAAAGATTTTCTTGAATATTTAAACGTTCAATTTCTTCTTCTTGTTGATTGAGGTCAATTTTATACATAAATGCTCCTTTAAATAATAAGATATAAATAGTTAAAAATTAATTTACGTTGATATTCACAAACTTTTGAGTTTTTGCGAATAACTTTTAAAACACCATTATCGATATTGTCGCCGCTGGAAGCGAATGGATCATACGCTTTTACATTATCTCTAATACGAAGAATATAAGAATCATTATCTTCTAATAGTTTAATGTCTATATAGCGTTTGCCATCATTCTCTTTCATGCCTAATTTGTTTACATTTAAGAGAATTTCTTCAACAATAAAATTTAAAAAGAAAGTTTGTTTGGTACCAATATCCCAATTTTCGCATAGAAGTTGTAAATCATTAGAAATATCGGCAACACTTTCTGTGTTTATAGAATAGTATTTTTCAAACACACGTCCAGTTGGTGAATAGTGATCAAGTACATACTTATTTGAAGAATGGATAAGCAATACTAATAAAGAGCCAATAAAACATAATAGTTCACAACTAATATAAGTGTATGCAAGTCCAATGATATTAAAACGTGAAATCAAAATAATTCCAAGTAACAATACCAATGCAAAATTTCTAAGTACACTCATAAATCCCGCAAGAGAAGCACGTCCTATAGTTTGCCAAAAAGTAATAATTAATGTATTAAAACCAGCAAAAAGAAAGGCAATTGAAAATAAGCGAAGTGCAGGTATTGCGTTAGATAAAGAGGCAACTTCTAGACCAAATAAAGCTAACATTGGTGCAGTGGCAACTAGCACACAACCACAGAATATCAAACTAACAATTGCAGAAAATTTGATGCCTTGGTAAAAAACAGACATAATACTTTTAGTATCCTGTTCACCGATAAAAATAGATATGATAGGTCCATAAGCATTTGCGGCTGCATCAAAGAATCCTGTTGGAATTGTACTGATTGTATAAAGAACGCCATATATTGCGACATATTCAACACCATTTACATTATCTAGTAGGATTTTATTGAATATTAGCATGCTTATCGCTTGTAAAATATATGCAGAACCTACACCAAAACCATTGCGTATAAACTCTGCTAAGTCACTGAATTGAGGGACAATAAGTTTTAATTTAAGTATTGAGAGTTTTCTGTTAAAGTGAGTTAAAAGTAATAAAACACTAAGAACCTCTCCAATACATAAAGAAAAAGAAGCGCCTTGAATACCTATTTTAAAGTATCCCATAAATAAGATATCTAATAGTAAATTTGTAGCTATCAAAACCCCAGAAGCAATAGCTGCAAGTCTTGAGTTTCCATCTGTTTTTACAGTCATAGTTAGAACTTGATAAAGCAAATAGAAAGGTGATGTTATAAATACAGGCATCAAATAGCTTTTCGCTAAAGAAAATAAAGAACCTTGTCCTCCTAAAAAGATGGTAATTCTATCTTGAAATATAAGTGATATTACAAGAATTAAAAGACCAATGGCTAAACTTGTAAAAAATAGTTTACCCATTTGAGTGTTTGCACTGTCTATGTCTGCTGAACCAAGATAGCGGCCAATTAATACGTTTGCACCAATAGCGATAGTAATGCCTAAAAATGCATAAAACATAAATATTGGTGTCGCAATACTTGCAATCGCAAGGCCATCACTTCCAATATAATGTCCAATTAAGGTCGCATCAACTATTGTGCATGTTGTGACTGCCATTGAGGAAAGAATCCCCCAAAGTAGATAACTACTATAGGCTATATTTGCGAATTTCTTTTCCATAATTATTCAATAGTTAAAATACTAGAAAAACCAGTAACTTCAAATATTTCCATAATTGTTTCATTTACGTGAAGTATTTTCATTTCGCCTTGTAGATTCATTGTTTTTTGAGCAACTAATAATACTCTAAGTCCAGCAGAAGAAATATATACAAGATTTTCAAAATCAAAAACTAATTTCTTGTGATCGGTTATGTTATCATTTAATACTTTTTCTAGTTCTGGAGCAGTAGTAGTATCTAAGCGTCCCTCTAGGTTAATAAGAAGTGTTTCGTTTTGTTCTGTTAATTGAATGTTCATGTTTTAACCTAATTGCTTTCTTTATGCGAAAGCTCCTTTCGTTCTAGATTAAATAAATTATACGCCATCTTATTGAAATAGTTTTTAATAAAAGTGCTTAATTTAGAAATTTTAATGTTATCTACATCACAATAATGTAAAAAAATAAAAAATTTGATTACATTAAATTTAAATTAAATCTTAATTTGTCAAAAACTCAACAAGCAAATGTATATTATTTTTATACAGTATAACACATACAAATAACAAAATATAATAGCTTAGTTCCTCTTTATAGACACATAGTCATATATATAGGTATAAATGGAATATTTCTCTGGCAATTTTAATTTATATTTATCTTTAATATAATCAAATGATTTGTGTGATTTAAAATTGCCGGATTTAACCTCGATTGGAGCTATTTTATAGTATCATCACGAAAATACCAACTGAAA
>CAVBAX010000185.1:0-2832 GCA_963593105.1 Candidatus Methanomethylophilaceae archaeon
GTGCTGGTAAGTCAATTGTTGTGACAGCTCTTTCTTATTTATTTAAGGGGAGAAGTGATTCTTCTTTAATTAGAAATGGTTATGATAAGGCCATTATTGAGGGTGTCTTTGATATTGATGATCTTTATTTAAAACAAGAATTAGATAATCAAGATATTGACTATGATGGTCAGTTAATTGTTAAAAGGGTAATTGATAAAGATAATCATAATTCAATTAAGATTAATCAATCTTCTGTTAATTTAAATTATTTGAGCGAACTTTTAAGTAAATATGTAGATATTCATTCTCAAAAGGATAGTCAATATTTATTTAATGTAAATAATCAAATAATTATCTTTAATAGATATTGTCAAATTGAAGATAAACTTTCTGATTATAAAAAACTATATGAAGAGTATTTGAAAGTTAAAAAGGAATATGACGATCTTTTAAATAATACTTATAACGAAAGAGAAATTGAGTTTTTTAAGTATGATTTAAAAGAGTTGGAAGATGCTAATTTAAGCATTGATGAAGAAAATGATTTAATTGAGCTTGAAAAGAAAATTAAGTCAAAAGAAAAATATTTAAATGTTTTAAATAGTTCACTTAGTGTCTATAAAAACGATGGTGGCATATCTGATTTGTTTTATGATTTGATTAATAATTTAAATATAAATGATGATAATATTAGTCCGATTAAAGATAAATTAAATGATTTATTCTATCAAATTGATGATGAAATAAATAAGCTTGAGGAAATGTTAAACTCTTTTGATGATGATATCTCAATTGATCAAATACAAGAGCGTTTATATGTTTATTCTAAATTAAGTAGAAAACATAAAACAGATACTAAGGGTTTAATTGATTTATTAGCTGATTTAAAGGCTAAGGTGGCTTCTTTTGAAGATAGAGACAGTGTTATTGCCTCTAAGCAAAAAGAATTAGATATCGCATATAATAACGCCTATAAAAAAGCTTTAGAAATATCTAATATTAGAAAAGAAAAAGCTATAGAATTGTCTAAAGATATCAAGAAAGAAACTGATGATTTATTATTGAATAATTGTGAGTTTGTGGTTGATATAAAAACTTTTGAATTATCAAGTAATGGTATAGATCAAATAGAATTCTTGATTTCAATGAATAAGGGTGAATCTTTAAAACCTCTTAAAAATGTTGCATCAGGTGGTGAGGTTTCTAGATTGTTGTTAGCTTTAAAAGCTGTATTTGTAAGACTAGCTAACACTGATTTATTAATACTAGATGAAATAGATACGGGTGTATCAGGCAAAGTTGGGCTTTTAGTTGGTGAAAAGATAGCTAAGATAAGTAGAGATTGCCAAGTTCTATGTATTTCGCATCTTGCCATGGTTGCAGCATGTGCTAATGCTCATTTCTATATCTTTAAAGAAGATATAAATGATATTACATGCACCAATATTAAAAAACTTGAAGATGATGAAATAATTAAGGAGTTAGCTAATATATCAAGTACTTCAAATGATGAAAGTGCTTTATTAGCAGCTAAAGATTTATATATGAAAGCACAAGCAGAAATTAAGAAAGGAACTATATGAAAAGAGCGTTTGTAGTAGTAATTGACTCACTTGGAGTTGGGTATGAAGAAAAAAGTAAGGATTATGGCGATGAGGGAGCTAATACTTTAAGTCATATTTTCTCAGCTACCAATGGAAATTATAAGATTAAAAATTTAGAAAAGATGGGAATTTGCAATTTAACAGAAGTTGAAGGCAATCCTAGAGTTGATAGTCCTAGTGCTTATTGTTTAAAATTAAAAGAATCTTCAGTAGGCAAGGATACAATGACAGGACATTGGGAGATTATGGGCGTTTTAACAACTTCTCCTGCAGTTACTTTTACCGATACTGGTTTTCCTAAAGATTTAATGGATGAACTAGAAAAACAAACGGGTCATAAGTTTATTGGTAACTATGCCGCTTCTGGTACCGAAATAATCAAGGATTTAGGTGAAAGACAACTTGAAACCAAGGAAATGATTATTTATACTTCTGCTGATTCAGTATTACAAATTGCAGCACATGAAGAATTATTCGGTATTGATGAAATTTATAGAGTTTGTTCGATAGCTAGAGAAATATGCTCATCTAAGAAAGAATGGATGGTAGGAAGAGTTATCGCTAGACCATTTATTGGCACAAATAAGGATAACTTTGAAAGAACAGCTAATAGACATGATTATGCTTTAAGTCCAAGTGATGTTACAGTGCTTGATGAAATGAAAGAAAAAGGTTTGGATGTAATATCTATCGGTAAGATTAATGATATTTTTAATACTATGGGTATTACCAAAGCCATCAAATCTAAGTCTTCTGTAGAAGGAATGAAACAAACAATAGAAGTAGCTAAAGAGGATTTTAATGGTATTTGTTTTACAAATCTAGTTGATTTTGATGCTAAATGGGGACATAGAAGAAATCCAGAAGGTTATGCAAAAGAACTAGTAGCATTCGATGAATTATTGCCTCAACTTGTAAATAATTTAAAGGAAGATGATGTCTTATTTATAACAGCTGACCATGGCAATGATCCAACTTGGGCTGGTTCAGATCATACAAGAGAAATGATTCCAGTTCTTGTTTATTCTAAGTCATTTAAAGAACCTAAAGAACGAGGAATTAAAGAATCATTTGCCTGCATTGGTGCAACTATCGCTGATTACTTTGATGTTGAAAAACCAAAGATTGGTACTTCGTTAATTGATGATTTAAAGTAAGGAGATTAAGTTCTCCTTTTTATATAAAAAATAAAAAATTCCCAAATCTTACTTGTTTTGATAATTAGAATTAGATAATATGTAAGTGC
>CAVBAX010000186.1:0-2459 GCA_963593105.1 Candidatus Methanomethylophilaceae archaeon
AGGTGGAACTGGCTTAGTTTCATCATCTCTTCTTTCTTTTGCCCCAAATAATGTAAATAACAAAAATAATGGGCCAAGAAGGGCAATAACTAAGGCAATAATACCATATGCTGTTTTAGATGAACCACCAAGCGCAAGACTTCCGGCTGTAAGCATAGGAATTAAAATTTGAGCTAAAGTTGAACCAATACCACCAAATAAAGTAGCACGTGAAGTATACATATTTCTAGTATCACCATCACTTGATAATGCAGGAATCATACCCCAATAAGAAATATCGTGCATTGTATAAGTAATAGAATACAAAAAATAAGCGATACCAAATTCTATAATAAAGGGCCAACCTTCTAAATTAGAATTAAAAATAGTATAAATAACAATCGAAGTAGATAGTATGCCAATAAGTAACCAAGGTTTAAACTTTCCCCATTTGGTTCTAGTTCTTTCGATGATATTGCCCATAATTGGATCATTTAACGCATCGAAAATTCTAGCACCTACCATAATAGCAGTAATGGCACTTAATTGAGCATTTGTTAAAGAACGTGTATACATTGTATAAGTTAATAAATAACTACTAAACAGCGCATACATCATATCCCTACCAACGGCCCCTAATGGATACATAATTAAATTCTTTTTTGTTTGTGCATCTTTTTGCATGATAAAATACCTGTCCTAATCATTATTATATATTTAAAGCGCTTTCAAAGGATATAATTATTTTCATGAACTTAACACAAGGTAACATTAAAAAAGTTTTATTTAAATTCGCTATACCTATTATTATTATCCAAGTACTAAACCAACTATATTCTTTAACTGATTCAATAATTGTATCAAGATTTGCAGGTGGTAATGAATTTGCCATACTTTCAAATATTTCTACACTTACAATGTTAGGATATTGTTTAGTACAAGGTGGCGCAATCGCTACCAATGTAATATTTGCGAATTTATTTGGATCAAATAATCAAAAAGAATTAGCATCAGCTAAGAAAACTTTTAATATTATTATCCTAATATATGGAACACTAATTGCCTTGCTTTATACGGTATTTGCCAAACAATTACTACTACTTATCAATATTCCTGGTGAGCTATTAAATAAGGCTATTTTAGTATTAATAATCTATGCCCTAAACTTTATACCGGTTGGTGTTATTGTGGTAAACCAAGGAATATTAAATGGCTATGGTGATTCTAAAACACCAATGAGATTATCAATAATCTTTCAATTCTTAAATTTAGTACTAGATTATATTGTGGTTGCCATATTCCCATATGGAGTTATCGGTGCGGCCCTTGCCTCACTTTTATCTTCTACATTAAGTGCCATTTTTATGTATATTAAATCATCTAATTTATTAAAAGACTATAAACAATACGCTAAGTTCTCAAAGGATTGGCTATCAAAAGCAATTAAATTAGCTATACCATCTACAATATCACAAAGCGTATCTTCGCTTGGCTCCTTTGTGCTTCAAATTATCGTTAATGGTTATGGTATTGGAATAATTAATGGTTACAGTGTTGGTTGCACTCTTAATAATTTTATTCTTTGTCCAATACTAGGACTATGTAGCGCCTATGAAAGCTTTGGTGGTCAAAACCTTGGCGCTAATAAAAACGATAGAGTAAACAGTGGCTTTAAATTAATACTTGGTTATGGTTTATTCTTCTGTGTATTAGCTACACTATTATCATTTTGTTTAAACAATCTATTTATTTCTTTATATATTTCTGATAAAACACTAGAAAGCTATAAATTTGCCTCTAAGTTTTTTAATGTAATGTGCTTTAACTATTTTGCGCTATTTATTAAATCTAGTTTAGATTCTTATTATAAAGCTCATCAAAAAATGACATTATTAGCAGTTGTATCTGCTGTCTCATTGGCAACTAGAGTTCTATTATCATTTGCCCTTACTAATAAGCTAGGTCCAATATTTTTGGCTTGGGCATGTCCACTGTCTAATGTGGTTGGTATATTAATTTATTTGATTTTTAATAACAAACAGCATTGTTTTATTAATGATTAGCCTGCATTGTTGTTGGTTTATTTTGTTACAAAATCCAATAAAGAATTGTAACTATCAATAATGCCATAAACAACTTCACCATTACTGATGAGCTTAAGATAATGCAACTAACTCAGATAAAACTTTCTACCGGTACTGACCTTCGGAAGATTCTCAAATTGGGTAAACATTGTTTCCCCAATTGATCATACAATTAAACATTGTAGAATCAAAATATAAGCTTCGGGTTATCCATTAGGTTTCCCTTGCCATATTTTCCATCCGTAAGATATTTAGACAGTTTCTTCAAAATCTGCTTTCCGTATGTCGCTCTATTTTAATCATGCAGTTCCTCTTCTATAATCATTTCGCCAATTCCATAGCAGGTATAGACCATAGTAAGATTGACTGCGGTTTTCCTAATATTTTGTTAATTGT
>CAVBAX010000186.1:2469-2821 GCA_963593105.1 Candidatus Methanomethylophilaceae archaeon
AACTCAGATAAAACTTTCTAACAGTGCTGACTGCTGGAAGATTCTCAAATTCAGTAGACGCTGTCTGCTGAATTTGGTCATTTGTCTCAGATTTGTTGTTGAAAAACTTTTTCGTATGTTGCTCTATTTTGGCAATGCTATTCTTCTTTCACAATTATTCTACCGATTTTATAGTAGGTATAGACCATAGTAAGATTGACTGCGGTTTTCCTAATATTTTGTTAATTGTAAAAAATGTTGTGATATGACCACAAAACATTGTAAAAAATGTTGTTAAAACACCTAATAATATTGTAAAAAATGTTATTAGGTGTTTTTATGTTAAAAAGAAAGCTAGATATTTACTTAAATG
>CAVBAX010000187.1:0-2771 GCA_963593105.1 Candidatus Methanomethylophilaceae archaeon
AAAACGCATAAAAAAACATAGATTTCCCCAAAAGTTCTATACATATATATAGGGTTAGTGGGGAAATCGTATATTTTATGTTAAAATATAGACAAAGGAAAAATATATGAATAAGATTATTGGCAGAGAAAATGAACAGAAGATATTAGATGATTGTTTGAAGTCGGATAAGTCAGAGTTTCTTGTTGTATATGGAAGAAGAAGAATAGGTAAAACTTATTTGGTTAAAAATTATTTTGATAATAAGTTTTCTTTTTATGCAACTGGAGTATTTGGCAAGAAGAATAAAGAACAATTAAGGGCTTTTTATGCTCAACTAGTTTTGTATGGTGATATAAATGGTAATTGTCCAAATAATTGGTTTGAGGCTTTTTCTAGGCTTCAAAATTTATTAAATAGTGATTTAGTAAAAAGAGATCCCGTGAGTAATAAAAGAGTAATTTTTTTGGATGAATTACCTTGGATGAGTGTTACTAATTCTGATTTTAAGGCTGCTTTGGATTTCTTTTGGAACAGTTTTGCTTCTAGTGAAAATGATATTGTTTTTATTGTGTGCGGTAGTGCAACTTCGTGGATTTTGAATAATCTTTTATATGATAAAGGCGGTTTTGCTCATAGAATTACAAGAAGAATTCATTTATCGCAAATGACATTAAAAGATTGTGAAGATTTTTTAAAGTTTAAAGGTATAGATATACCAAGACATCAAGTTGTTGAGTATTACATGTTTTTTGGTGGCGTTCCTTATTATTATTCTTTAATAGATAGAAGGCTAAGCTTGGCTCAAAATGTTAATGAATTATTTTTTAGTATTGATGGATCTTTAAAAAATGAGTTTAGTTTCTTATTTGAATCTTTATTTAAAAATCCTGATAGTCATATAAGTATAATTAGAGCTTTATCGGAAAATAAAAATGGTTTAACGAGAAATGAATTACAAGAAATTGTAAAAGAGGCTAGAGGCGGTACGTTAGATAGAGCTTTAAGAGAATTGATAGAATGCGATTTTATTAGAAAATATAAAAATTTCACCAAGAAAACAAAAGGGTCTATATTTAAAATTATTGATCCGATGTTGCTATTTTACTTGAAATACGTTGAAGGTGTAGGAAAGAAAAATTGGATGTCTTTTGTTGGGGGCAATAAATATAATTCGTGGTGTGGCGAAGCGTTTGAAAACGTTTGTCTATTGCATGTTAAACAAATAAAACAATTATTAGGTATAAGTGGTATAGACAGCGAAGAATTTTCTTGGAGGAGCAATCAAAAAGATGGTGGTGCACAAATTGATTTATTGATTGATAGAAGTGATAAAGTTATTACTATTTGTGAGATGAAATATTATAGTGATAAGTTTAATTTGACTAATAGTTATAGTGAGAATTTAAATAATAAAAGAAATGTTTTCTTAAGGGAAACAAAGACCAAAAAAGCTGTTAATATTGTCATGATTACTTCTTTTGGATTAACTGATTCTAGTAATAGAAATGAGATAATTAATGAGTTTAGTGAAGATCAATTGTTTATTTAAAGATAGACTATATTGATTTTAGTATTTAATGTTACATATGATTTGTCACTATTTAAGTCTTTAAACATCAGCTTATTTAATGCTTAGTACGCGAAAGTAGGGAAAAACATGTACGCGAAAGTAGGGAAAAACATGTACGCGAAACATGGGAAAAATATCTTTTAAAGCAATTGTGATGGTATAATTTGATTGAGGCATAAACATGACATATTATAAACGTTTAATAGAAAAGAAAATAAACACTGCATTAAAAAGTACAGGCGCACTTGTTATAGCAGGTCCTAAGTTTTGTGGCAAAACAACAACTGCTAAAGAGTTTTCAAAAAGTTTTTATTCACTTGACTCTAAAGCGAAGATTGAGCTATGTCAAATGGCTCCTGAGGCAGCGTTAATTGGCGAAAATCCAAGACTAATAGATGAGTGGCAAAATGTTCCGGATTTATGGAATGTGGTAAGATCTGAAATTGATAAAAGAGATAATAAATTTGGACAATTTATTTTTACAGGAAGTTCTACACCGGCTGATAAAGATGATATTTACCATAGTGGTGCAGGAAGAATTGTGACGATTAAAATGAAGCCTTTTTCACTTTTGGAATCACATGAATCAGATGGAAGTATTTCACTTAGCGCTTTATTTTCTCATCAAAAATCAGTGTTTGATACAAATGATAATCATACTATAAATGATACAGCTTTTTATATTTGTAGGGGAGGTTGGCCGCTATCAGTCTTGGCTGATAAAGAAATTTCGCTACAAGTTACAAAAAACTATATTTCAACTTTATTTGAATTTGAGAATAATCCAAATAAGAAGTTTAGAAATAAAAAACAAGCGCTCTTTAATATGGTTTTAAGAAGTTATGCTAGAAATATTTCTACAGAGGCAAGACGCAGTCTAATTATTAAAGATATCAGTGTTCATGAAGATCGTGGTATTGATGAGAATACGTTTGATTCGTATGTAGACGCATTAAATGATTTATATATAATCGATGATATAGAGGCTTGGAATCCAAATTTCAGAAGTAAAACAGCTGTTATTTCTACTCCTACAAGGCATTTTGTGGATACATCTGTTGCGGCTGCTGTTTTAAATATGTCTCCTAGTGATTTAATAAATGATCCTGAGACTTTAGGTTTGTTTTTTGAGGACTTTGCGGTTAAGGAACTATCGATTTATACCGATTATTTAAATGGTGAAGTAAGACATTATAGAGATAATAATGGACTTGAATGT
>CAVBAX010000188.1:0-2761 GCA_963593105.1 Candidatus Methanomethylophilaceae archaeon
TATACGTCAAAATTCTACACCCGTGTAAAATAAAATACTGTGAATAAACCTCAATGATTTAATAAAGGTTACTCACAGTATTTTTGTTTCTTAATTATTTTAATCCATCATTATCCGCCATGGCAGGTTTCAACTCGTATTAGATATTATCTTTAATGTTTTTAGAATATGGTAATAAATCTTTAACTTCTATCTTATCAATATTTGTTAATACATAATTAAGGTATTTATCTACATTGATATTATTCAATTTACAAGTTTGAATAATTGAAAATAGTTTTCCAGTATATTTTGCTCCTGCATAAGAACCTGATGTTTGGAATACTTTTCTTTGGCATACAAAAGGTTTTACAGCACGTTCTGCCGAATTATTTGTAATTTCTATACATCCATTGTCTAAATAAGTAAATAAATCATTCCAACAATCTTTCATATAACTAATGGCACCTGATAAAGCTGAATTAGGCGCTGGATTACATTTAGTAACAATATCTTCAATTGATTGTTTTATCTTTGGAACATCAATATTTCTTCTTTGTTTAATTTGATTAGGTGTAAGCTTATCTTTTTTATAGTTCTTTTCTAATTCAAATAGTTTACTTATTTCTTGAAGTATTTGATATGCAATAGAATTTTTCTTGTCCTTTGAATTTAAAGCTTTAACTATATCCGCGAATCTTCTTCTAACATGTGCCCAACACTTTTGGAGTTTTATATTAGGATTTTCTTTTTTGAGTTTATTATATCCTTCAAAATTATCACAGATTATAGTACCTTGATATGAATTAAGCCATTTTTTAGTTGCTTCAATCGATCTTGATTCATGGAAATCATAGATACGTATTTGTTTACTATCATAAAAAGAAGATGTGTAAACATACATATAAGATTTCTTTCTATTTTGATTATCTTCATCTCTTTTTGTAACTACCAAAGTTGTTTCATCACTATGAATTACTTTTGACTCATTATTTAAAAGATCATTCTTCATAGTTTCAAATATAGGTTCCATGATATTACTCAATTTCGCAGCTATATAGGCTAGATTTTGTTTGCTTAGATCAATACCAGTGCTAGAACTTATATGCTTCGCTAGATGGTCAAATGGAATGCCTAGTTCATATTTGTAATATAAAACATAAGAACCTAAAGAAGGAGTTAAAATAGAACCACCAAGAACATCGCTAAGAGGATAATAAATCTTATTATCAGTTTTATTGCAATGTGGACATTTTTTGCTTCTTTTAACTAGTTTAATTACTTTCATTTTAGAAGGAATTATTTCAACAACATATCTTACTTTTTCTGAAGCTATTACTAGTTTTTCACCACAGGTAGGGCAAAATTCTTCTTCTGGTTCTAAATATCTAGTTTCAGAAACTAGTTTTTCATAATCGACTTTTCTTGTTTTATATTTCTTTCCTTTATTGGTTTTTGTTTTCTTTTCTTCTTTGTCTTTTTTGATAGTTTCTTCAACTTCATTAATTACTATATTATCGATTTTTTCACCTTTAGAGATAAAAGGCTTTATTCTTTCAATATTATATTTTTCTTGATAATTAGAAATAATTAATAAAGCTTCATTTAATTTCTGATTTAAATCATAATTATCCTTTAATAAAGCATCTTTTTCATTTACAAGAGCTTCATTTTCAGATTCTAATTGGTTGACTTTACTTTTTAGTCGTTCTAATTCTTTTAATAATTCTTCGTTACTCATGATAATATTATATTAAATTTTGACAATTTAGTCTATATATTTTTAATATATAGACTAAAAATCTAAAAATAATCGTAATTATTATTGTTTCTTTCCTTTTTTGATTCAATAACTTCTAAACCCTTGCATAATCCTTCTAATTGAGCAGGATTAATCTTAGTTCCTATGCTTAAACCTTTTGGCCATTTAAATTTACCTTCAAATAATTTGTTTTGAAGTAGCCAACATCCATAATCATCTTCGTAGTATATTTTTATTTGTTTTCCATTTGTTCCACAAAATACAAACACTGAATGTCTTATTTCCATCTTTGTAAAATTAGATGCGACAAGAATTTGTATTTTATTCATTCCTAATCTCATATCTATATTTTCAGAATATAAATATATGTTCTTACTTTCTTTAAACTTTATCATATCAATTTCTCCAATAACCTTTCTGCTTGTTCTAATGATGTTGTTATTTTAATTTCTTTATATTCAATAACAACAATACTATGATCGAATCTTGTAAAATGGGAACTTTTCTTTTCTTTTTCTACTTCGCTTAATATATTAGCTTTTACCATATCGTTAGTAATTATGTTATTTTCTTCTAATGCAACTTTATTAACATTAATGAATTTGCCATTTATATTATTATATGCAGTAATCCAATCTCTTAACGTTGATCTATTTAAACCATACTCTTTTGCAAATTCGTCTACTGTTAATCCAGATATTTTATATTTCCTACAAAATTCATATCTTTCTTGATCTGTATAATATCTTTTCTTCGTTTTATTGTTTTCCATAAAAAATGCCTCCTTTTTTAGGATAGCATTCTTTTAAATTTTTACTAGAGTGTTAATTTTTGACGTATACGATTTTTCTCAAAATAGTCTCAAAATTCAAATCGTGTTAAATCGTGTAAATTTTTAGCACCCCTAGTCAAATCGTGTAGAATTTTAGCACCCCTACCTCAAATCGTGTAAGATTAAGGCTGGTAGGCTCCTACGCCCTTACAAATTTTAGATGGTCATTAGTTCAATTTATAAAGAAA
>CAVBAX010000189.1:0-2727 GCA_963593105.1 Candidatus Methanomethylophilaceae archaeon
CTGATTGGTATAAGTAAAACGCATATTTTGTTTAAATTATTTGTGGAATATGTACTTGTAATGTTTGTTGAATTTATATTTGTTATAGTGATAGCTTATTTTAAAAATATAAATGCTTATTCAATACTATATTTTATGTTTATTCAATACTTCATTTGTGTGATTGTGATGTTTGTTAATATTAATCATTTATTAAAAAAGAAAAGAGAGGTCATGATAGATGAATGAAATACTAGAAGTAAAAGATCTTGATTATTATTATCAAGATGGTCAAAATATTAGAACTATTTTTAATAATGTTAACTTTAGCTTTAAAAAATCAAAGTTTTATTCCATTGTAGGTGAATCAGGATCTGGTAAGACTACTCTTTTAATATTACTAGCAGGACTAGATGAACCAAAGAAAGGTAGCGTCTTATTTAATGGCAAGAACATTAAAGATATAGGCTATGATAATTATCATAAAAAAGATGTACAAATCATATTTCAAAACTATAATCTATTAAACTATCTAAATGCTTATGATAATGTTTTAACTGCTATATCGATATCTGATCCTAAAAGAAAAATAAATAAAGAAATGTTAAATGAATATTTAAATAGATTCGGTATAGATGAAACTAAAGCCAATAGAAAAGTAAATAAGTTATCAGGTGGCGAACAACAGCGTGTCGCAATAGCTAGAGCTGTTGCGTGTAATGGAGATATCATACTAGCGGATGAGCCAACTGGTAATCTAGACTATGAAACCTCACTTGGTATTATGAAACTATTTAGAGAACTAGTAGATAACTATGGTAAGACTGTTATCATGGTTACTCATAATAAGGAATTAGCTAATATGACTGATACTATCATTCATATAGATCAGCATAATAAGAATATCTATGAATAAGCATTATTTTAAAAGAATACTAGAATCTATAATAACTAGAAAAAAAGATAGTGTTTTAATATTCTTTATTATCTTTATATTAAGTTTCTTTGTTATTGTATCTATATGCATATCTAGACTTGGTTCAAATATATCAGAAAGCGTAAAAACTGATATGGAAATAAAAACTTATATTAATGGTTTGGATTTTGATGATTTAAATACTGGTGGCTATGCAAATTTAATCAATTCAACTTTTCAAAATATCGATTATCATTTTGATAATTATTGTAAAGAAAATGATTGTATCTACAACAGCACTTATAATACAGAAGTTTACTCCGATGTTTCTAGTTATGAAGAAGAAATGGATAATGACTTTAAAGAAAATTTTACTTTATTTTCTGCAAGTTCTTATGATACTTTTACAGCTAGTGGCTTAAGCTTGATTGATGGTGACTACTTTAAAGATAATGAACGCTATTCTATATTGGTCAATGATGGTTCTTTTTTATATCTAAATGGAGTAAAAATAAAAGTAGGTGATGTGATTGATATTACTATTAATAATCTTACTTATAATTTTCAAGTAATTGGTACTTTTGTAAATAAAGGGAATGCATCTGTTATAAACAAAGAAAGTTACTATAACTTAGGTGTTAATATGATTATAAACAGAGATGATTTTTTTGAAATTTGTAATGAAGCTAACAGAAAGGTTACTTCTAATTGCTTAGGTATTAAAGCTGTAGATGGACATCGTTTTGAAAAATTAAAAAAGGATTTTCAAAGAGAATTAAATGATGCGATAAATGAAAAAAGAATCATTGATAAAGTAAAAAATTATAATATTGAAACCAATGAAAACGAATATAACAAGATTGTTTCACCAAGCGATAATTTAAAGAAACTATATAACATTATTTCCATTGTGATGGTGCTTATTAGTTGTTTATTATTGGTTAATGTTGTGACTTTCTTAAATGAAAATAGGCTAAAAGAATATGCGGTGTTATTGGCGATGGGCCAAAATAAAACTTTATCTATTTTATCTTTTGCGATTGAAATATTACTTATTGCGTTTTTAGCGATTACCTTATCTTTACCATTAGGAATAAAGGTTGCTAAGTCTTCAGCTGATACATTACTGGAAAATAATCTAAAAAGACAAGAAAGATTAGCTAAAATATCAAAAAGCGAAGAAGACTTTGATGTCTTTGAAAAACAATTGGATTTATATTCGAAATATGAAGTTGAAATAGAAAATATTGATATTGTCTTTATCTATGTTGTAAATGATATATTTATTTTAATTTCTTGTTTATTTGTCTTTGTTTCAATTCAAAGACTTAAACCACGTGAACTTTTATTAAAAGGCAAATAAATTTGATATATAATAGTTTCATCGACAAAGGAATTGATTAAACTTTTTAAGTTAAGAGAGAAACGTTTGGTGCAAGTTTTATTAGAAAGTTTAAGTGACACTTCTTTAGAATCTATTGAAAAGATAGGTCGTAACTCGCGTTAAGAGAAAAGTAACAAATAAAGGTGGTACCGCGCTTTGCGCCCTTAGTGCTACCTTTTTTATTATTAGGAGGAAATATGTATCAGACAGTAAAAGGAACTTATGATTTATTGCCAAATGATTTAAAGAACTTTGAAGACTTAGAAGATTCTTTTAGAATCATGTTAGATCTTTATGGCTACAAATTAATGAAAACACCAGTATTTGAATATGCAGGTGTCTTTAAAAAAGACAATGATACAAGTGATATGGTGACTAAGGAAATGTATACCTTCTCACCAAATGATAAGGACTTATATACCTTACGTCCTGAGGGGACAGCTGGTAT
>CAVBAX010000190.1:0-2715 GCA_963593105.1 Candidatus Methanomethylophilaceae archaeon
GTGGTAGCCACACCACACGGAAAGTTATATATCTAAAAAAGATATGGACGTTTTTTTAGCTATAGTTACATGGTAATCCAATACTTTATCAATAGTCATTAATTTGTCTGGTTATATAAACTCTTTAGATGATACTATATCAGTGAACTATTAATTTTTAACTTTTTTATATTTTTACTTTCATAAGTTGGAGGAAAAAACATGACTGAAGTTGTTAAGAAAAATATTGGATTATCAACAATTCAAACTGAAGACACTTATAAAGAAATAAGAAGCTATGTTATAAACGCAAAACAACAAGTATATAAAGCCGTTAATTCTGCAATGGTTGAAGCTTATTGGAACATAGGTAAAAAGATTTATGAAGTATGTGGTGAAAATGATAGAGCTGCATATGGAAAACAAGTACTAAATTACATTTCTAAAGCTCTTACTAAAGAATTCGGTCAAGGTTTTAGTGTTCAGAACCTAAGAAATATGAGACAGTTTTATATTAAATTTCAAAAACGCTACACACTGTGTAGCGAATTGAGCTGGTCACATTACAGGTTATTGATGCGAGTAGAAAACGATGAAGCAAGACAGTTTTATACAAACGAATGCGCTAAAGCTTCTTGGAGTGTTAGACAACTTCAAAGGCAAATCAACACAATGTATTACAACCGAATTTTAGCTAGTAAGGATAAAGATAAAATCACAAAAGAAATCGAAACAACAGTTCCTAAAGCGGAATATGAATCCATCATCAAAGATCCTTATGTCTTAGAATTCTTAAATTTACCGGCTAATGAACATTTCTATGAATCAAATTTAGAAGAAGCATTAATTAATCATCTACAAAAATTCTTATTAGAACTTGGCAGAGGATTCTCATTTGTTGCTAGGCAAAAGCATTTTGCCATAGATGGAAGACATTTCTATATTGATCTTGTCTTTTATAATTACATATTAAAATGTTTTGTATTAATTGATTTAAAAACAGAAGACTTAACTCATCAAGATATTGGCCAAATGCAAATGTATGTTAATTACTATACAAGAGAACTAATGAATGAAGGTGATAATCCGCCTATTGGCATACTATTATGTGCCGATAAAAGTGATACACTAGTTAAATACACCTTACCAGAAGATAACAATCAAATCTATGCATCAAAATATATGACTTATCTCCCTAGTGAAGAAGAATTAAAACGTGAATTAAACTTGAATGAATTTGAAAAAATATGAGACCAATAAGCAAAGATGCTAACGTGTATTGTCACGCCACTCTACTCCTTTTGCATAAGCAGCACTATAACTTAAATTAAAAAATCCTTCTAACATAGTTGCGAGTAAAAATATAAGTAGATGAAATTCTAGTTATTGAAAATCATCTACTTTTTTATATAGAAAAAGTCATCAAAGCGTTGTATCCTTATACATGATACAGATTTGCTTTTTCCAGAAATTCTATTACTGCTTTTCCAGTATTACGTACTGTTGCATAAGCGTGTCCGATATCCAGTGTTGCAATCTGTTTCATCTCTTCTTCAGACAAGTTAAAATCAAAAAAAATCCAGATTTTCTTTCATTCTGATAGGGTTTACAGACTTTACAACCGGGACAATTCCTCTTTGTACAAGCCATCTTAAAACAAGCTGTGCCACTGATTTTTCATGCTTATTTGCAATGGCGCATAATATTTCATTGGTAAAAAGTTCTCCTTTTCCGGCGGCAAGCGGTGACCATGCCTGCATCAGAATGTTTTGTTCTTTCAAAAACTCGCACTCATCTTCACGCTGGAAATACACATTACACTCAATCATATTTACTACTGGTTTTACCTTGTTAAAGAATAGAAAATCAGCCATTCTATCCTGAGTAAAATTATCCACTCTAATAGATTTTACTTTTTCCTCTTCATACAATTCTTCTAAAGCATGCCATGCGCCATAATAATCATTGTATGGCTGATGAATCAAATATAAATCCACATAATCCAGCCCAAGGCGGTCAAGAGAACGCCGGAATCCTTCTTTTGCTTTTTTATAAGAAATGTCCGTGATCCAAAGTTTTGTAGTAATAAATAGTTCTTCTCTGTTGACAACACCTTCCGCAATCACACGTTTAATTGCTTTCCCAACAGCAGTTTCATTTTCGTAAGCAACCGCAGTATCGATCAGTCGATAACCCGTTTTAACTGCCTGTACAACTGCATTTTCTCATTCTTCCAGATCTACCATACGGAATACTCTATAACCGATTAGAGGCATATTTACACCATTATTTAATACAACATCTTCTTTCCATAATTAAATCTCTCCTTTATCTGTCTGAAATCTTTTCGATTGATGATAAATTACTAATACTAGGAATATCAGCAATGCCACTACTAGAAGCACATATAGTGACAGCTTATTCCAGATAGAACCATGCAACATATCCAAAGGTTTTCGATTTATCTATTCCATCATTTTCCTCAATCTTCTTATCTATGTTCTATCAGTAAAGTATAATTGTCTCTAGTTAAAATAACATTCCTTCATATTTATATTAGCTTTTTCAATGAGCATTTTTGTGAAATCTCTTGACCTAAACTTAACTTTAAGTTATAGAATTGGTACAAACTTATATAGGCAAATTATCATTGCCTCATAAAAAAATTAACAGGAGGAACGAAAAAATGAACAGACCTTATATTTTTTGCCATATGATGACATCCCTTGATGGAAA
>CAVBAX010000191.1:0-2697 GCA_963593105.1 Candidatus Methanomethylophilaceae archaeon
CTTATATTCTAGTCCTCATACTGCTTCATATTTATTTGAAGAAAGTGGTTACTATAAGTGTGATATTAGAAACAATCTAGAGACTGGATCTAATGATTGTATGATTGCAGGCATCTTATGGTCGAAACTAAAGGGAGCTAATTCACTTGAAAGTTTTACATATGGAAATGCGGTTTCTAGTGCAGTATCTATGCATGATGAAAAAGCAGACTTTGATAAAATTGAAGAAACTTGTAAGACTTTAAAGATTGAAAGGATCGAATATTAATGAAAAAAATATTAAATATTTTATTATGTTTGCTGTTTCTTGTGGGTTGTACAAGTCAAAAAGATACGGTAAAACCTGATTTTGATAGTGGTTTTACAATCGAAACATATAAGGCAGATATGTCAGGATATGAAAATCTAAAATCTAGTGGTCATATGTTTTTGGGTACTACTGTAAGTGAACTTAAAAGGACTATTGATGAAAAAGGTTATGGCGCCTTTGTCTTAAGTAGAACTGGTTGTTCACATTGCCAAATTGCTATGCAATATCTAAACCAGGCTGCGCAAGAAGTTGGTGTTAATGTTTATTATATCGATGCTGAATCAGATACTTATCCAATTTTAGGCACTGATAATTACAATACTTTATATGATATTTTGTATGATGTACTAGCTGAAGGTGACGATGGTGAAAAAGAGATGCAAACACCACACTTCTTTACAGTGATTAATGGTGAAATAGTTGCCTCACAAATTGGCACAACTTGGAAGGGTTCTTCATATTCTGATAGTGATGCTGAAAAGTTAAAGGATACATATAAGAAACTGTTAACACCATTTGTAAATGAAAGTCAAGACTAGTATTCAATAAATATTTTTCTATAATAATAAATGCCTGGTGAGTTTGTTAAATTCCTACATTGTAAATTTCGGACCTCAAGCGCGTTACATAGTGGTGTTGAAGGCCTACTATAAGTAGGGATCCTAAAGCTGTGTATAGCTGGCCCACCTGATGAAAGTCAGGAAATTTACGCTCATCAGGATTTTTTATTTCTATTTATGTTAAAATTAGAAAAGATAAAGGAGATTATAAATATATGTGGACATCAATAGGTTACTTAATTTTAGGCCTTGCGATTGGTGGCGCTCTTGGTTTTTTCTTAACTAGACGCTATTTTGAAAAACAAATCAAGGAAAATCCACCAATTAATGAGAAGATGATTAGAGCTATGTACTCACAAATGGGTAGAAAACCATCAGAAGCTCAAATACGTGCAATCATGAAATCAATGGGACAATAAAGGATTACTTAGGTAATCTTTTTATTTTGGGGTAGGAATTTTTCTAATTCATGTCTATAAAGATATGAAAGGAGAAAATATGCCAAACAAAAACAAGAAAAAACTACTCATTACATTTTCGATTATTTTATTTGTATTTTTTACATTACTATCAAGTTTTATCTACGCTAGAAAGAAATTAGAATTAATTAAAGTACCTGTGTCGGTTTATAGTTTAAGTAAAAGAACACTAATTGATGAAAGTACTTATAAGATTGTTGAAGTACCTAAAAACTATCTTGATGAGGAAGTAGTAACAAGTATCGATTATCTTGCTAATAAATGTGTTAAGATTGATTATTCTATTCCAAAAGGTTCATTCTTTTATAAAAGTGCATTAGATGATGTTGATAATATCAAAGATAATCTAAGTTATGAATTAAATGAAGATGAGGTTGCTTATGATATTAGCGCTAATGATTTAAATGCTAATCAAGCTTATTTAAAAGAAGGCATGTATGTTGATATTTATTTAACTATTTCAAAAGATCGAGTAATTAGCGATTTGTTAATTAACAATCTTAGAATTATCGGCTTATATGATTTAAACCATAAAAGTATTTTGGATTATGATGATAGCGCAATACTTTCTAGTGTTTGTTTAGCAGTTCCAAGTTATGCAGTGTCCTATTTAAACAAAGCACAAGCCTTGGGAAAGTTAAACATTACAATTGGAAATGATTGCTACGAAAATGTAGATAGTTATTTAAATGAAGAATCAGCTATTTTTAATTATCTTAGATGATGTTAACATAGTTCTATGAAAAAAATTATTAAGACACTTTTATGGCTTGCATGGTTAATTCTAATATTTTGTTTATCAAATGAAAACGGTACAGAGTCTTCTAACCTATCTAATGGTTTATTAATTCAAATTGCTAACTTTCTAAAAGTAAGCGATATTGATAGCTTTATAGAAAACTTTGGCTTTATTATTAGAAAAGGTGCGCATTTTAGCGAATATTTCATTTTGTATATGTTAACTTATGAATGCCTAAAAGAATATAAAATTAATAAACTAATGGTTGTTAGTCTAATATTTTGTGTGATTTATGCTAGTTTTGATGAGTTTCATCAATTGTTTATTGATGGCAGATGTGGACAAATAAAAGATGTCTTAATAGATTCTTCTGGTAGTTTTGTTTCTTCTTTGATTTGGCACTTACTTAAAAGAAATGAACGATAATCTTTTACCAAGAGAAAAAGCTTTAACCTACGGTATACAAACTTTAAACAATAATGAATTATTAGCTTTGGTTTTAAAATCAGCATATCGCAACACTAATGTTTTAGCGATGTCTAATGATTTGATTAACAAAGCTGGTGGATTTAGGAATTTATTATCCTTAACTTATGATGAACTAATCGA
>CAVBAX010000192.1:0-2674 GCA_963593105.1 Candidatus Methanomethylophilaceae archaeon
TGTAGATTTCGGTTGAGTTGGCCAACCATTTCGCTTTAGACTGGCCGCTCGTTTCGCTACAACTGGCCAAGCGTTTCGGTTTAATTTGGCCGTTATAATTCCATTAATGATTCTTTCTCCTTTTCTAGGTTGTATAGTTAACTTGTAGTTAGCTACATAACTTAAGAAAGGAGAATTTTTTTATGCAAGACTACAAGACTATTATGCAGGTTATTAACTTAAGAGTTGTTCAAAAGTTGCCTCGTAATATTTGTGAAGGTAAGTGTAAACTTGGACATGGCACTTATCAACGTATTGAAAAAATGTTTAGAGAAAGTGGCAAATCTTATGATGATTTATTGGCTATGGATCATGATGAGGTAGTAGCTATCTTTTATCCTAAAGCTAGTATCAAAAGAAAGAAGATACCATTACCTGACTATAATAAGATTCATACTTCTATTTCTAAACACTCTTCAACTTTATTCATAGAATGGATGGACTATAAAAAAGATAATGAAAATGGTTATCAGTATACTCAATTCTGTGAACACTATAATCGTTTCATTAAAGAAAATTATGGAGATGATTTATCGATGGCTGTTAATAGAGTGCCTGGTGAAAAACTATTTATTGATTGGGTAGGAGATAGACCAAAACTTATATTTGATAGTAATAGCCAAACTTTAAAAGAAGTACATTTCTTTGTGACATCAATGGGTGTTTCTAATATGATTTATGTTAAAGCTTATGAGAATGAGAAACTTCCAAACTTTATAGATGGTACAAAATGCGCCATTGAATACTTAGGAGCTGTTCCTAAATACTTGGTACCTGATAACTTAAAGACGGCGGTAAATAAGCATACTAAAGATGAGTTAATCATTAATGCAGCTTATGAGGATTTAGAGAACCATTATGGAACGATTATCTTGCCTCCACCAAGTAGAAAACCGAAAGGAAAGGCAACCGTTGAACGTTATGTGCAATTTGTAGAGAAAAGAATTATTCCAAAACTATCGAAGAATATATATCCTAACTTTGAATCGTTAAATAATAAGTTATTTGAACTTATAGAAGAAAGTAATAATGAATATTCTAAGAAACTAAAGGCGATTAAAAAAGAAACTTTTGAAGCATATGATAAACCAGCTATGAATCCTTTACCACAAGTCTCATTTAGTATGGTTGATTACAAGTATGTCTCAAAAGTTCCAAATAACTATCATGTTGAATATGATGGTCACTATTATTCTATTCCATTTGCCTACGCTGATAAATCAGTAATGATTAAAGCTACTTTTACTGACGTCAAAATTGTAGACATGAATAATTCTTTAATATTCAAACATTCAAGAAGCTATAAGGCTTTTCCTAAATATATCACAGAGGATTCGCATATGCCTTCAAGCCATAGGTTCTATAATGAAATCAATACATCTAATGGTGATGAGCTATTAAAACGTGCAAATAGAATTGGTCCCAATGTAGGCAAGTTATGTAAATCTGTTATGTATTCTTTTAAACATGAGGAACAATCATATAATTCTTTAAATGGTATTATCCACTTATGTGATGGCCTTTCTTATGTAATGTGTGATGAAGTAGCTAAAAGTTGTTTAGATATAGGCTCTGCTACCTATTCCTACTTTAAGAAAGCGTTAACTATGACCGTTAATTCTAAGGATAAAAATAATAATGATTTACCAAAGCACAACAACATTAGAGGAAAGGACTTTTATAAATAATGGATGATATATTAGATAAATTAAGAAAGCTTCACTTATCTTCAATGGTGGAAGCTTATCAACTACAAATACAAGATCCTAATAGTGATCTAAGGAGCTTTGATGATAGATTTAAAGAAATCGTTAATAACGAATGGGATACAAGGTATAACAAGAAGCTAAATAGATTTATTAAGAAAGCTACTTTAAAATATCCGGATGCCGACTTTGATGAAACTATATATGAAGCTGATAGATTACTTGATACTAAAACTATTGAAGCATTATGCGAACTAACATGGATTAAAGACGCTAGAAATATCTTGATAACAGGTTCAACTGGTGCGGGTAAAAGCTATCTAGCTAATGCCTTATGCATAACAGCTATTAAAAGCTTTTATAATGTCAGATACATAAAGACATCAGCCGTTATTAATGAATTAGAAAAAGCAGAAATAGATAAGACATATAGTGAAGTATTAAAGAAATACTCTTTATATGATGTTTTAGCTATTGATGATTTTGGTTTAATGAATCTTGATATAGATAAGTGTAGAAACCTATTTGAATTAATAGATGCAAGGGATTCAAGAAAACCAACTATCGTTATTTCTCAATTACCAGTATCATCATGGTACGACTTATTTAAAGACAACACATATGCCGATGCCTCTATGGATAGACTCATACATAAAGCTTATAGAATTGAAATGAACGGCAAGAATATGAGGAACCCTCAAGTTAAATAACAAAATAAAAATCACCCTGTACACATATGTATGTATGGGGTGATTTATCTTTCATAACCTTTGGCCAATTTTTACCGAACCACGCGGCCAGCTGGGCCGAAACGCTTGGCCAGTTTGACCGAACTCTGCACAAATTGTTTACAGCGATTATTTATTGTTTCGCTATGCATAAAGGAACTTTAAGAAATACAGAAGAGATGTGTACTTACGATTTAAGAT
>CAVBAX010000193.1:0-2654 GCA_963593105.1 Candidatus Methanomethylophilaceae archaeon
TATTTTACCTGAGCTAATCCAAGTTCCTTTTTTTCAGAAAAGTTTCTTGCGTTCTCCATTGTTACAGTTGCGATAGCTTGTAATGCTTCACGCGTAAAGAAAGCTTGATGAGATGTAATCACAACCTGAGGAAACATTAACAGTCTTCCAGTAATATCATTTGTCACAATATCATCTGATAAATCAGTATAAACATTTGTATCCTCACCCTCATATACATCTAAGGCAACCGCATGGAACTTGCCATGTTTTAAGGCATCAATTAAATCTTCCGCATTAATTAAACCACCTCTTGCCGTATTTACTAACATCGCATTTTGTTTCATTAAAGCGATACTATCCTTATTTATTAAATGATAAGTACCATTATCACCAACAATTAAAGGTGCATGTAAAGAAATTAAATCAGCCTTCTTAAACAATTCTTCCTTAGAAACATAAGTAAGTAAACCATCTTCCTCTAATTGCCTATTAGGATAAGCATCCCAACCAATAACCTTCATGCCATAACCTTTACAGATATTAGCCATACATATACCAATCTTACCAGTACCCACAATACCAGCAACCTTGTTATGTAAATCTATACCTAATAAACCCGTTAAATCAAAGTTATTTTCCTTTATCTTACTATAAGCCTTATGTAGTCTTCTATTTGCCATTTGAATAATAGCCATCGCATGTTCAGCAACCGCATAAGGAGAATAAGCTGGAACCCTTAATACAGTAATACCAAGTTCATTACAAGTATTAATATCAACATTATTAAAACCAGCACATCTTAGTAATATTAGATTAATATCATATTCATATAGCTTTTTAACAACATCTTCGCCACACTCATCATTAACAAAGATACATACCGCCTCAAAGCCCTTAGCTAAAGAAACCGTTTCTAAAGTTAGCCTAACATCAAAATAAGTAATATCAACATTATAAGTACCCGGACCCTTATCCTTAGAAAGCTCTACAAAATAAGTCTTATCATAATCCTTAGTACCAAAGAAAGCTATCTTCATTGGACGAGGTGTATCATCTCTATTAAACTTAGTATCTAAAACATGCTTAATCTTTTCAAAAGCTAAGGCCTCATCATCACCTTCTACATCAATCTTTATTTCACTACCCTTTTTACACCCTAAAGATAGAATGGCTGTAACACTTTTACCATCAACTGTACTATCACCATAAGTAATAGTAACTGTGCTATTGAAATTACTGCAGCCTTGTGCAAACATAGCAGCTGGACGGGCATGGATACCGTTTGAATCATTCACAATATAAGTATAAGTAATCATATTAAGTCCTCCCTAAGTCATTATAAAAGAACTTATTATTTTTTTCACTTCTTATTATCCAACACAATCACAATTAAATTTAATACAACACCAACTACAACTAAATAAACAAAATTCTTATAAACATAAGGAACAACATCCTCAAGATTAGAAACATCGTTATTTATAACCCACTTACAAACATTTAAATACTCACTTGTAATAGTTAGTGCTATAGACGCTAAAGAAACACAACAAGCTATAGTTGTATTTTTCTTTTTCTTTACATATAAACAAAAACCAACAATTAAACTAACAACACTTAACAAACCAAATAACATCCACATAATTTCTCCTCCTTAAACTTTTAAAAGCACACTATAAATCATGTTATCAAGCGTAGAGTACTTGGATTTAAAAACACCATCAAATTCACTTTGTCCAATAAACTCAAAAAAATAAACATATTTCTTTGTTTCCTTCATAATATCAAAAAGCTCTTTCTTGAAATAACAATACATAAAAAGCGAATCACATTTATCAATTGTAAAAAAATCACAAATACAAGCAGTTAAAATATCTAAATCATTGCCATCCACATATTTCTCTTTAAAATAAGATCTAATATTCTCTTTTAAAGGATTATTAAAAATATCCTCATTAAGTAAAACATCTTTGATAATATCAATTCTATTTATCTTTTCAGCCAAAACAAACAATAACAAGTACATTATTTCCATATCATTGCCACTATCTTGATTAGCTTTTAAACAAGTAGAAAAAGCTGCCTCAAAATTCTTTTGAGCAATATAAACACAAGTTAATAAACCATAAACCTCCAAAAATATATTACTTGGTATTACCTGTTCAATATTATCAAGCCCAATAGCTAAAGTAAGCAAGTCCTCGCCATCTTTGTAATTTTCACTTTCTAATTCTATACAAGCCTTAACCACATAATAATTGAACTTATAAACATTATTATCTTCATAATTAAAATCAAAATAATCATACTTGTTTTTTAGATCATTTTTATTCATTCTAGCCAAATCATAGAAATATTCATCCAAAACAAAGATTCTATTACCATAAAGCCTTGTTCCATAGCTTAGATATTTAGGCCTTCTTTCAATATCACTTATATTTAGATAATAAATTGCGTATCTACCAAGTAAAAATCTACTTAACATATTAACTTCTTGGTAGTCGCTTTGTATAAAACAATTATCACAAATTTCTATTAAATCCAAATTAGTAACACGACTATATAAATAAATGTTTAAAACATTTATACAAAGAGAACATAGTTCACTTAAATAAATCTCATTTTTATGCATCAAGAAGAAAGCTTCAATTTCTTCTTTAAGAATTCTATAT
>CAVBAX010000194.1:0-2624 GCA_963593105.1 Candidatus Methanomethylophilaceae archaeon
GCTTGTATCTTTGTAAAACAAGGCATTATTACTGGAATCTACTCAAATATTAATGCATTAGATAATCTAATAATAGCTAAAAATTTATTTTTGACCGATTCAAGTATCGCCTTAGTTAAGAATAATCAATAAAAAATAGGAATATTCCTATTTTTTTAAAGTGTGTCGAGCATGATGCATATCTAGTACAGTAAACTGTACCACAGGTATTTACCGCCAAGTGTAGTGAAACCACAAGCTGTTATCCGTGAGGGTATGAGTGAAGGAAGTGGCTAACAAATCTTTTGAGCTTACGAATAGAAACTTGATATAAGGCTAAATGGTGGATGAGGTTGCTTTACAAACCAAAGTCCAAAGGGTAAACGTAAAACCAAAGCAGTAAATCAAGAAGCTATGAAAGATTAAAGATGTGTATCTTACCTCGAGAGGTCTTGTGAACGATGAAGTCTAGACGCTTTAAAACAGATATAGTACCATCGGTCGAAAAAGGTTTATCACAAGAAGTCAGCTGAGACCATAGTAGCGATGAAGTTCTTGTAATGGGAATGGAGTGAAGGGTCTAATGTTTGTATAGTGTCTTTCACTATACGCAATGTTTGAACAGTCCGAATAAGAAAATAACCTAGCACAAAGAAACGTAATCTTTGATGGTGAAGATAATTGGGATGATTTCAAATAATTTACAAATAGAAAGGAAGGCAGCGACAGTGAAATTAATTGAGAAGATTTTAAGTGAAGAAAACTTAAATGAGGCAATCAGAAGAGTTAAAGCTAATAAAGGCGCATCAGGTATAGATAAGATGCAAGTTAGCCAACTTGATGAATACTTCAGTAAACATAAAGAAGAAATTAAAGCTTCTATATTGGAAATGAAATATAAGCCTCAAGCAGTAAGAAGAGTCTATATACCTAAAGCTAATGGTAAGAAAAGACCACTTGGTATACCTACTGTAGTAGATAGAGTAATTCAACAAGCTTTAGCACAAGTATTAAGTCAAATCTATGATGAATCATTTAGTGATAATAGTTATGGCTTTAGACCTAATAGAAATGCACATAACGCAATTGATAAAGTATTAAACTATCTAAACGAGGGTTATGAATGGGTAATAGATTTAGATATTGAAAAGTATTTTGATACAGTAAATCATGATAAGTTAATTTCAATTCTTAGAGAAAAGGTTAATGATAAAACCACGTTACACTTAATACGTTCTTTCTTAAGAGCGGGAGTAATGGATAATGGTTTAATATCACCAACAGAAATAGGTGTACCCCAAGGTGGACCACTTTCACCAATTCTTTCAAATATTTATTTAGATAAGTTTGATAAAGAGTTAGAAGAAAGAGGATTACACTTTGTAAGATATGCCGATGATTGTAACATATTCGTTAAAAGTGAGATGAGTGCAAATAGAGTGATGAAATCAATAACCTCATGGCTAGAAAGGAAGTTATTTCTTAAGGTTAGTGCTACTAAAACTAAGGTAGTAAGACCTAACGATAGTAATTTTCTAGGATTCACATTTTGGAAGGACTTTAAAGACAATAAATGGAAGTGTATGCCAAGCAAAGATAGAAAGGCTAAGCTATACACCAAAATCAAAGAAGTCACTACAAGGAAAGTAGCGGTAGCTAAACCACTTTCCTACACCATCAACAAAGTGAATCAAATCGTACGTGGATGGATAAATTATTTCCGTATAGGAAGTATGAAAGGATTCATGTATGAGTTTGGGATGTGGTTACGACATAAGATAAGAGTAATCATTTTTAAACAATGGAAGAAACCAAAAACAATCTATAACAATCTAACAAAATTAAATAAGATGTTTGATTGCAGGATTAGTGATGAAGAAATATACGCTTGTGCAAATACTAGACTTGGAATATATAGACAAACTAGTCTAAGAACAGCGAACTTCCTAATAAGCCCAAAAGTTCTAGCTATAAAAAGAGCGGATAAACCAGGTTTGATTAATCCGCTTGAATACTATCTAAGATAGTTGTGACTATAATGCAAATGTAGCGCCGTATACGGAACCGTACGTACGGTGCAATGAGAGGGTCGAAGTAAGTTATTTGATTTACTTCACTCTACTCTATTGCTTAATAGATTCATTAAAAGCTTAACCATTACATCTTTCTCACTTGGATTAGATTGAGCAATCATTAATGTGATGGCAACAAGTCCATCATTACTAATTCTTTTGTTATTGTCTTTATACAAGAATTTGTTTTTGTTTAAAAACTCAAGAAACAAACAAGCCCCTATTCTTTTACATCCATCACACAAAAGGATGATCCTTTATTAAGAAATATAGTAAGTTAGCAGCCTTTTCTTCTATTGTGGGATATACTTCTTGGCCAAATGCTGTTTGATATATTGAAGCGATAATACCTTCAAGTTTACCTTTTTCTTTTTCTACGCCAAATACAGCACTATCAAATTTATTACTCATTCTATCAATCAATTCTCTACATTCTTTATAAGTTAAAACATATGTAGCTTTATTACCTTTTGGTTTACTTAATTGTTGATGGTCATAATCATCTAACAAACTTAATCCTTCGGTATATAAACTAATTGCCTTTAAAACATCATCTTCCTCAATGTTTAATGC
>CAVBAX010000195.1:0-2598 GCA_963593105.1 Candidatus Methanomethylophilaceae archaeon
CCTTAAAAGCACTTAATGAATCAAGTATTGAATCTTCTTTTCCTCTTTTAATGATATTTTTAAAATCAGTTAAACTAACATTATAGTCAAAACTATTTATTTGAAAATAATACGCATTATCCAAACCTTCAAACGCTTTTAAAACAAGCTCTGTTTTGCCGGTTCTTCTTCTTCCATAAATAGCCAAAGCCTTTTTTAAATCACTTTCAATAAAGCGATTAATAATGCCTAATTCTTTTTCACGATAATAAAACTTCTTCATGACTGTAGTATATCATATTTAAATATGACATATTTACAACTGTCATATTTAAATATGATATTGTTCTTTAACCTATCTCAACTTTAATTATTCAACAGTAACTACTTTAGCCAAATTCCTTGGCTTATCAACATCTCTTTCTAGCACAATGGCTAAATTCTTAGCCAATAATTGAAAATAAACTATACAAGCTAGCTGTAAATTTTCTTTTATGCCACTAGGTAATACAATACTTTCTTCGATTTGTTTAGTATTTAAATCAGGGCTTGTAATTAAAATTACCCTAGCCTTTCTAGAAGCACATTCTTTTAAATTATTAATGGTCTTGTTGTTTAAGCTTTCATTAAGACTTAATCCAAAAACAACACTATTTTCATCAATTAAGGCAATAGGACCATGCTTTATTTCCCCAGCTATATAAGTATTAACATTAAGATATGCAAGTTCTTTAACCTTTAAAGCTGCCTCTAATAAGCTAATATAATCTAATCCTCTGCCTAATAAAAATATTTTTTTATTTGAAATATCACCCGCAAGCTTTTTAATTGACTCTTCTTTTTCCAAGATTTTGCCAATTAATCTAGGTAATTCATATAGTTCTTTAATCTTTTCTCTTACTTCTTCTTCACTCATCTTATTTTTGATTAATGCCAAATAATAGGCAAATATTTTTAAAATAAGAAGTTGTGAAGTATAAGCCTTGCTAGAAGCGACCGACATCTCCCTTCCTGCCAAAGACAACAAATGATAATCACTAATATGAACTAATTCACTATTTTCAACATTTACTAAAGCTAATAATTTACATCCAAATCTTTTACCATATTTACTAGCTTCAATAGTATCAATTGTCTCACCAGATTGTGATAAAGCAATAAGCAAAGTCTTATCGTCAATAAAATGTTTATGATAACTAAATTCTGAGGCAACTGTTACATTACACTCAATATCGACATATTTTTCTATCATTTCTTTAATAAACAAAGATGCATGATAGCTTGTGCCACAGGCAATCATTTCTATTCTATTGAACTTTTTAAACTTTGAACTATCCAAATTAAAATAAGGTAAGCCATTTTTAACATAATGATTTAAACAACCCATTAATACTGTAGGTTGTTCATGTATTTCCTTATCAAGATAACTATCATAATTGCTTAAATCTACATCAACATCTTCACTTAGTTCATGACTTTTATTTGTAACAAGATTTAGATTTTCATCATAGACACTTACACTCTTTCCAACAACTAGTATTTGTCCTTCATCTAAAACATAATAATCATCAAAATACTTATTTAAAGGTAAAGTCTCAGAAGCAATTAGTGTCTTATTCTTATAAGAGCTGTATACCAAAGGACTAATAAGTCTTGTGGCATAGATTGTATCTTTTTGATCATCAAACATCATCAACAAGGCATAAGAACCCTTAATAATATTTCTTACTTTAATAATTGTTTCTAAAGGATTACCATCATATAACTTATCTAACAAAGCACATACTACTTCACTATCTGTTGAAGAGCTTAGATTATCCAAATGATATTCATCAATAATTTCCTTATAGTTTTCAATAATGCCATTATGAACCAAAGTCACCTTACCCACTTTAAAGGGATGAGCATTTCTATTTATCACTTCGCCATGTGTTGCCCATCTAGTATGGCCAATACCACAGCTTCCTATTAATTTTTTATCCTTTAGTTTATTTTCTAAATCACTAGTTCTACCAGCTAATTTATATGCCTTAACTAATCCATTATTAAAAACAGCTATACCAACTGAGTCATAGCCCCTATATTCAAGAAGTTTAAGGCAATCAATTAAAGTATCATAGGCATTATTAAAACCCAGACATCCAATAATTCCGCACATATATTTCTCAACTTTCTATTATTATATAAATCTATTGAGCTGTCTTTGTTTTAGAATCGCTTCTATATTTAACAACTCATTCGTAGTAGACTCTACGGAAGGATACCCGCCGAACTGTTCGATAATCCTTCTCCTCGTTAACCCACCTAAGGGTTCATGGCGCTAGTTGAGATAGGTTTTTCAAAGAACAATAAAGACATTATACAATAAGAATCATTGTTATAAAATGTAGGCATGGAATTTATTAACGCATATAAAAAATTAGAAAAATTGTGTAACGATAAATATAAAACCAAACATGGCATTAGCATCTATATTGATGAAATGAATAAACATAAAGATGGAAATAAAATAGTATCATCATGGAACAAAGATTATAAGAAACTAAAACACTATCGTTGGCTTAGAAACAAAATTGTCCATGATATAGGCGCAAATGAAAAAGACTTATGTACAACAAA
>CAVBAX010000196.1:0-2587 GCA_963593105.1 Candidatus Methanomethylophilaceae archaeon
CTTTTTATATGATTGAATGAAAATGTTGTTTTGCTTTTCTTGTATCATCAATAGAAACATTATCTTTTAAACTTAATAATATTGACATTATAAGACTTTTGAATAACAATTTAATTAAAGAAGAACTTTACTAAAGTAAGACAATAATTTAAAAAGGAGAAAGTATGGCGGAAATATTAGAAAAGTTAAAAGAATCTGGTAAGTTGGAAACTATTAAGAGTATTGATGATTTTAAAAAAGTTGCTGAAGAATTAGGCTATGACACAAAACAAATTGAGGATATGGTAGATAAATATGAATCTTTAAGTGATGAAGATTTGGAAAATATAGCTGGTGGAATAATACAAACGCATGATATCATGCTTCAAAAGGTATCAAGTGGTGGTATTACCACTAGTACGATTTATAAGCACGCTCGTAAGTAAATAGTATGAAAGAATTATTAAAAAAATTAGAAGATTCTGGTAAATCTATTGAAACTGTTGAAGATTTGTTTGATGCTGCTAGAGAATTAGGCTATGACAAAAAACAAGTTGAAGAAATCTTAAATGATTCTTTAAGTGATGAGGATTTAGAAAAGATTGCTGGTGGTATGCCACAAACATTAGATCAAATGCTCCTAAAGACTTCGAACAATAAATTAAAGCTTAATGTTAATTCTAAGAAAAATAAAATAATCTGGTAAGTTGGAAACTGTTAAAATAGTTGCTGAAGAATTAGACAATGATGTAATAAAAAATACAGTCTTGATAGGCTTAGATAAGTATTGTTTCTTATCTAAGTCTTTTTATTTGGGTATAACTGTGTTTCTTATCATATAATTTAGAAATGAAATACAGAAATATTAAAATAGAATTAAAAGAGTATCCTAAGCGTTTAAAACGTGAATTTTTAGTAAGAGAAGATGTAAACCTAATAGAATTAGGTATTATCTTTTTAACTTCATTGAATTTCGATATTGAATATGATGGCTTGTTTTCTTTTAAAACAAGAAATAAAAAATATGTGTTAGAACAAGAAGATGTAGAAGGTCCAAATACTTTATTTATGTCTGAGCATAAAATGACTGATTTAGATTTTTGCTTTAATTTTCATTATGAATCTTGCGATGAATATGATTTTAATTGTACGATGTCTAGTAAAGCTTATACTAAACAGGGAAATAACTTTGTTTATTTATTAAGTGGTAAAGGTGAAGGTATTCTTGAAGAAGGTAGAGATGAATTGTTTGAATACTTTAAAGGTAATCCGGGTCCTGCAAATTGCTTGTTTCTTGATGAATCAAACTTATTGTTAGAAGATATAAGAGATTATGATGATTATGATGTAGATTTTTATAAATATTTACTAGAAGATAGTATTCCTTATGTGATACATGATTTCATTGATAGATGCCATAAACAAGAATTTGAATTAAATATTGAAAATATTGATTTAGCAGAATATAAATCACAAGATGAAATATTGGAATATTATAGTGGTAGTGACGAAGACATAGAACTTGATGATGATCTAAAATTTAATGATGATGACCTAAAGGTTATGGAATTAATTTTTATGGAAGCAGCTACTTATATGTTAAAGGAAACTGATTTTGGTAGAGCTGAATTTGATCGTTTAAGTGAAAAATACGATTTAATGGATATCATAGGATTCACAATGGAAAAGATGGTACCACTAGTTAAAGATGTAATGCATGGTGAAAATGCTGAGTTTAATAAAAAGCTAAAAGAGGCTTTAAGGAAGGTAAAATAAATGGATATTGTTGATAGATTCATTGAATATTGTAAGATTCCTACGATGTCTAATCCTTATAGTAGTAAAAGTCCAAGCAGTGAAAAACAACTTGTTTTGGCTAATTTATTAAGGGATCAATTAAAAGAGCTTGTAAATGAGGTTAATCTAACTGATAAGGGTATTGTTTATGGTTTTTTAAAGAGTAATTATGAGTGCGATGAAACCATTGGTTTAATTGCACATATGGATACTTCCCCTGATATGTCAGATATTGGTGTTAATCCTCGTATTATTAAAAAGTATGATGGTTCCACTATTGTCTTGAATAAGGAAAAGAATATTAAGATGTCTCCTAGTGATTTTCCTGTTCTTAATTTAGATATAGGCTCAGATATCATGGTTACCGATGGCACTACTTTATTAGGTGGCGATGATAAGGCTGGTATTGCGATTATTATGGATGTGTTAGAGACTTTAAAAAATAATCCTAATATTTTACATAAGAATATTTCTATTGCGTTTACTCCAGATGAGGAAATAGGTAGAGGAACTGAGAACTTTGATGTAAAGTATTTTAATGCTGATTATGCTTATACTGTTGATGGTGGGTTTATATCCGATATTGAATATGAAAACTTTAATGCAGCTAGTGCAACAGTTACAATCAATGGTTTATCAATTCATCCAGGTAGTGCTAAAAATAAAATGATTAATTCTATGTTAATCGCAATGGAGTTTAATTCGCTTTTACCAGTTAAGGATAATCCAATGTATACCGATGGTTATGAGGGTTTTAATCATTTAACTAATATTAATGGTGATTGTGAAAAGACTATAATGGAATATATTG
>CAVBAX010000197.1:0-2586 GCA_963593105.1 Candidatus Methanomethylophilaceae archaeon
AATTTAAACTAATTTATAAGGATACCATTTTAAGAAGTCTTGATAAGCCTAATAATTATGCGAATAATCGTATTAATCAAATTATTGGTTCTTTAGATGAAAACTTTTTAGTATATGATATTGATCATATAAATGATGTTGATGCTATAACACTTGATGATGTGAAAGAAACTTATACATATCTATTAAATGATTGCGGTGTCAACACATATTTGATAGGTGACTATTCAAATGAGTTTTTAAGCTATGTTAAAACGCTTGATAGAGGTAATCCCTATCGATTAGAGAATAATAAGATTGTGATAGAAGAAATTGAAGATATTGTTGAAAATAAAAACGTATCTCAATCTTCTTTACAAGTTGTTTTTAAATCGCCATATTCAAGAAATGATAAAGAGTTTTATGCCTATATGTTAGGCAATGCGGTATTTGGTATAGTGCCAACTTCTTTATTATTTGATGAAGTAAGAGAAAAACTATCTTTGTGTTACTACATATCAGTTTATGATTATTTAAATGAAGGCATTGTAAAAGTCTATACTGCTATTGAAGGCAAAAATAAAGATACAGTCTTAGAACAAATAAATATTCAACTTCAAAGAATGATAAACAAGGATTATGATCCAAACAAGATAGAATTAGCTAAAAGTTTAATTATTGATTCTATAGTTTCTTTAAAGGATAATGTTGATGCATATTGTGACTATTTATATTCCAATGAAATAAATGGTATCACTTGTTTGAAAGAAGAATATATTGATAATTTAAATAAAGTTACAATTGATGATATTTCCAATGTATTTAAACAATATAAACATGTATTAACTTATATGTTAAATGGAGTTAAAAATGAAAAAGATTCATAATGATTTTTTTGATGAAGACATCTATCTAGAAAAACTAGATAATGGATTAGAAGTTGTTATTTTCCATAAATTAGACTTTCTTACAACAGCTTGCGCCTTCGCAACAAGCTATGGCGCACTAAATACTGATGAATTGTTTGAAGGTAAAGAATATCATTTTAATCCTGGTATTGCTCATTTTCTTGAACATAAATTATTTGAAAGTGAAGATAAAAATATTTTTGAAGCTTTTTCTAATATGGGTTGTAATGTTAATGCCTTTACTTCATATCATGAAACAGTATATTATTTTTCAACTACTTCAAAGGAGATAAAAAAGCCTTTAAATCTCTTAATGGACTTTGTTCAAAAACTTGACATAACTGAAGAAAACGTTGAAAAAGAAAAGGGCATTATTTGTCAAGAACTAGCCATGTATATGCAAAATCCTGATTCAAGGCTTTTACAAGAAGGATATAGGGCAATGTATAAAAACTTCCCGCTTAAGTATGATATAGGTGGGGATGATGATAGTGTATATGCCATCAGTAAAGATGAACTAGAATTGTGTTATAAGATGAACTATCATCCCAATAATATGGCGATTGTAGTAGTCAGCGCTCTAGATCCTGAATATATCTTAGATATTATTAAGCAAAATCAAAGTAAAAAGATTTTTACAAGTAGTAAACAAGTTAAAGATATTAAAATTTATGAACCAGATGAAGTAGTAAGTAAAGACTATAGCTTTGAAATGGATATCAATAAGTCTAAACACCTTTATGCGATTAAATTAAAACCAGATTTTAAAGATAATGATGATTTACTGTTTAAGCAATGGTGTATGACTATCTATTTAAAAGCTTATTTTTCACCAATTAATAAGAATTATCAAAAGTGGTTAGATGATGGTTTGATTAATGACTACTTTGGCTATGAAGTAGACTTTGATACAAATTATGCATATTTACTTTTCTATAATGAAAATGACGATGATAATCTAAAGGATTTAATTGATAATGAGCTTAAAAAAGATTTGATTAATGAAGAAATTCTAACTCAAATCAAAAGAAGATATGTTGGCAGAAGCTTTGAAACATTAAACGATATCGAATCTTTTGATACTGGATATATTAGAGATTATGTGAATGGTATTGATTATTTTAGAAGTATTCAAATACTTACACACATTTCTCTTGATGATGTAAAAGCTGTATTTAAAGGCTTTGATTATAGTAATTATTCACTTATCCACATTAGACCTTGTGGAAAGTGAGAATATTATGGGAAAAACTTGGGAATCTAACTTCTATTTACCATGTTAAATTATAGTCACAGGTAACTAGAAAGGAGGAAGGATGAACGAGTTTAAATTTTATGGCAGAGCTATTGAAACACCTGAATTATTAGAATCAGAAAAGGGAAGTAAATATTGTTATTTAAAGCTAAATGTTTCTAGAGAATATAAAAGTCAAGATGGAAGCGTTGGCAATGATGATTTTAAGATTGCATGTTTCAAATCACTTGCTGAAGAGGCTAGTAAAAACGTAAAGAAAGGACAAGATATTATAATTAAAGGCCGTCTTCAAGAAAATAATTTCCAAAAAGAATCTGGTGAGATAATTTATAGACCAGAACTTGTTGGCGAAAGAATTTATTACACTAACTAATCATAACTAACCTTAAAAAGGGGCTGTGAAAAAACCTAGGGTTTAAAATTAACCCTATAGGCTATTTCACA
>CAVBAX010000198.1:0-2583 GCA_963593105.1 Candidatus Methanomethylophilaceae archaeon
CACATGAACAACGGCACAAAAATTCACCCATGATAATGTGCAATTATTTATTTTTTTGTAAAAAACGCATTTATGTGTTACTTATTCGGAAAAATTTTGAATAAGTAACACATATTTAACTATTTTTTATCTTTAAGCACCAATTAAAAAGTCCTGCTTATCACAGAACTTATATAATTGAACCAATCTTCTTAATCAAATCTTCCATATATAATGGCTTAGAAATATGACCATTCATACCAACATCCATACACTTCTTTACATCTTGGGCAAACGCATTAGCACTCATCGCAATAATTGGCGTATCAATACCTAAGGCTCGAATAGCTTTAGTAGCCTCATAGCCATCCATATTAGGCATAGTAAGATCCATTAAGATAAAATCAAATTTCTTTTCTTTTACAGCATCTACCGCTTTTAAACCATCATTAGCCGCAAAAACCTTCGCTTTATAGTTTTCTAACATGAAAGTAACTATCTCTAGATTTATATCATTATCCTCAACCACAAGTACCGATAGATTCTTTAAATCCTTGATTTGATTATTAGATTTTTTATCTTCTATATAATTATCATCAATCTTAAACGGTAAAATAACCTTAAATTCGCTACCTTTTCCAAGTTCACTTTCAACAAGAATTGAACCACCCATCTTATTGATAATTTCATAAACTATCGCCATACCAAGGCCTGAACTATTTTTAGTATTTCCACCATTTACTCTTGTAAAAGCCTTAAATAACTTAGTTTTTATGAACTCTTTTTCCATACCAATACCAGTATCACGAATTATAAATTCATAGTAAGCCATTCCATCTTCTTGTTTAATCTCATTTACACAAGTATAAATAGACCCTTCGGGTTTATTGTATTTAACCGCATTAGAAAACAAATTAATTAAAATCTTTTCTAAATGAAGAGGACTACCAATCAACTTAGAATGAACAATGTTTCTTTCTTGATTAACACTTATCCTATTAGTCTCAGCTTGAGCATGACAAATGGCATTAACACGAGCCAATAATTTCACTAAGTCAAACTCTTTGTTATCTTCTATCACAACTGAGCCAAGTTCTAACTTAGACATATCTAATATGTCATTAACCAGATCTAATAAATGCTCTCCACTAGACCATATCTTATCAAAAGCATCATTAACTCTATTTTTATCACTTGGATTACTCTTAATAATTTGAAGCATACCCAAAATACCATTAATAGGCGTTCTAATATCATGAGACATATTAGACAAAAACTCTGTCTTAGCCCTATTAGCCTTTAATTCATTATTGTAAGCATTTTGAAGCTTTTTACTGATATCAAAGTATCTATCAATACCCTTACCGGTTTCAACTTGTGATTGAACAAGTAACTTTTCATGATACTCATCTCTTTTTTCTAACGCTCTTAGCATTAAATCCTTATCATTTACTTTCTTACCTAACGCATAACGTCTTTTTTCAACCATTAAAGCAATTCTTGTATTATCATCATGCGCTCTTAGATATTCATCCATAGAATCTAAATTATCAAAACAAGAATTATAATCATCTATATATAATGAACAATCAAACAAAGTAAACATCGCATTAATAAAACCTGGTGCATCTAAAGAACCAAATAATTTAATCAACCTATCCTTATATTCCTCATACTTATCAAACTCACCAGACCTAATAAAAATCTCCATACCTGTACAGATATTATCCTTTTCAATAAGCTCCATACCATTATATTCATCAAGCCCTATATTATAAGCCTCATAAGCCTCTTTAACTCTACCAAGTTTTACATAGATTTCTGCAAGATTAGCATATACATAAGCACCAAAAGAATGCTCTGCATATGGCAAACAATCCCTTGCCTTTAAGATACAATCCAAAGCCATTTCATGATCTTCTTCACACATATAATCAATAGCCATATTATTATATTCATTAGCCAAACGACCCCTATCATTATTATCTAATGAAACCTTAATAGCCATATCATAATAAAAACGCGATAAAACATAACAACCCTCATAATAAGCCATGATGCCACTTAAATTAAAACAAGACACTAGCTCATTACTATAAGGATAGCTTTGATACTTCATAGTTACAGACAATAAAGTTTCCTTAGCCTTATTAAATTCACCAACTAAAAAATATTCTCTACCTAAATAGAAAGTCGCATTAACAACAACATTATCATCATTGTCTTCACTACTTAAAATATTAGAGTAGAAATCAATTCTATCTTCCCCACTTAAGTCCTTTATTTGCTCAAGCTTTTCTTTAAAATCTGCATAGTTCATTTATAGATATTATATCTTGTGAATATGCGTTTTTTGAATAAAAATATAACTTATTCTTATTTATAAAACGTTCAAACCCAAAGTATTAGCGTCAATCATTATTAACGCCTAAATAACTCTATCATCATTAACTCCTATAATATCGATCCAAAAATTATCTTCTGCCATTCTTCCCTTTGTCTTTTCAATTATCATAAACGGATCATAAAAAGGTAAATTTAAATCCCTTAAAATAAGTTTCATCTTATCTCTGCTGCTTGGAAAACACCTGCTACTTAAAAACT
>CAVBAX010000199.1:0-2565 GCA_963593105.1 Candidatus Methanomethylophilaceae archaeon
GGCTTAAATAGATTAAAACAAGTTGGTGAAGTATTTTCAACTGATCGCTTTGATCGTTTAAAAAATAAAAAGAAAGTAAAGTTTTCAATTGGTGTAAGTGTTAAAAGTGAATTATTAAATCTATCTTTAATGTCTGATTTAAGTCAAAGTGAACTTTTAAATGTTTTAAGTAGCTATAAACAAAAGAAAAAATTTCATCGTTTAAGTAATGGCGACTTTATTGATATGAATGATTCTGATTTAAACAAATTATTAAGTTTAAAAGAAGAAATGAATATCACCGATAAAAAGTTTTTAAAGGGTGAAATTAAATTACCAACATATCGTGTTTTATCTTTAAATGAAGAATTAAATGAATTTGAAAATATTGATTTAAAAAGAGATAAGAATTTTAAAGAATTTGTTGAAAGATTCCAACAAGTTGATATGGCTTCATATAAGGTTTCCGACAAGTTAAATGCTAAACTTAGACCTTATCAAACATATGGCTTTAAATGGTTAAATGTTTTATATGACTGTGGTTTTGGTGGCATATTAGCTGATGAAATGGGGCTTGGTAAAACGTTGCAAATTATTTCATTACTACAATATCGAAAAAGTATAGGTGAAAAAATATTATCACTAATTATTACTCCAGCTTCCTTAGTCTATAACTGGTATGCTGAATTTAACAAGTTTGCACAAGATGTAAAAGTAGGAATGCTTACTGGTAATAAAAACGAAAGAAGTGATTTATTAAAAAATAAAGATGACTATGATGTTTTAATTACTTCATATGATCTTCTTAAAAGAGATATTGACTTATATGATGATATTAGTTTTGATTTTGAAGTAATTGATGAAGCTCAATATATTAAAAATCAAAGTACTGGTGCAGCAAGGGCTGTTAAACAAATTGTTTCTAAAAAGCGTTTCGCACTTACTGGTACACCGATTGAAAATAGATTATCAGAGCTATGGAGTATCTTTGATTATCTGATGCCTGATTATTTGTATTCTTATGATTATTTTAAGAAACATTTTGAATCTAAAATTGTCAATGAAAAAGATGAAGATGCAAGTCTAAGTCTTAAGAAAATGATTGGACCATTTATCTTAAGAAGAAGAAAACTAGATGTCTTAAAAGATTTGCCTGATAAGATCGAAAGAGTTTATTATGCTAACTTTGAGAAGTCACAAAAAGAAATCTATGATGCTCAAATCATGAAGATTTCTAGACTTGTTGAAAATCAAGATGAGTCTGCTTTTTCTAAAAGTAAGATTGCGATATTAGCGGAACTAACTAAAACTAGACAAATATGTTGTGATCCAAGTTTATTACTTGATAACTACAATGGTGGTAGTGCTAAAAAAGATACTTGTCTTGAGCTGATCGAAGAGTCAATTGAAGGTGGACATAAGATGCTTATTTTCTCACAATTTACTTCAATGTTAGAACTTCTTGAAGAAAAATTAAATGAGAAAGAAATTAAGTATTATAAGATAACAGGTTCTACCGATAAGAAAGAAAGACTTGAACTATGTAATAAATTCAATAATGATGATGTACCTGTATTCTTGATTTCTTTAAAAGCTGGTGGTACAGGTCTTAACTTAATTGGCGCTGATATTGTTATTCACTATGATCCATGGTGGAATGAGGCTGTAATATCACAAGCTACCGATAGAACTCATAGAATTGGTCAAAAAAATACAGTTACTGTTTATAAGTTGATTGCTAAGGGTACAATCGAAGAAAAGATTTTAAAGCTTCAAGAAGAAAAGAAGAATCTAGCTGATGAGATTTTATCTGGTGCAAATACTAATTTAACAAGTTTATCAAAAGATGAATTATTAGATTTACTAAAGGGGGAATAATATGGAAATTACTAGAGCTATAAGTAAAGATAAAACACAAGTTCTTGAATTATTAAATGAAGTGCTTGAAATTCATCATAACATTAGACCTGATATCTTTATGTCTGGTAAAACTAAATATACAGAAGAAATGTTAGATGCAATGTTTAAAGATGATAACAATCCTATCTATGTTGCTAGAGAGGGTGATAAAGTATTGGGCTATGCTTTTTGTGAGCTTCATGAAGTACCTTTTTCTACTACTATGGTTCCTCATAGGTCTTTATTCATTGACGATTTATGTGTTAATCAAAATATAAGAAGTAAGGGCGTTGGTAAGGCTTTATTTGAACATGTTAAATCAGAGGCTAAAAGACTAGGTTGCTATGAGGTTACTTTAAATGTATGGGAAGGAAATGAAAGTGCCATTAACTTCTATAAAAAGATGAACATGCAAATAAAAGAATATCAAATGGAATATATTCTTGACGAAGAAGACAAACAAAAATAATGAAACCAAACAAGACTAGATTATAATCAACCAAGTCTTGTTTTTTTTATTGCCTTTTACCAATAATCACTTAAATCTTTTAGTGTTTCATTTCTTTTATATATCAACAACTTCTTGACATAAATTTTAAAGGTTAAGGTTAGTATTAACCGCAAGTTCGCTTTGACTTTACTATATATCACGTCAACCGCAATATTTAGGTATACCAACAATATGAT
>CAVBAX010000200.1:0-2561 GCA_963593105.1 Candidatus Methanomethylophilaceae archaeon
GGTTTAGATGGTATGATTTATGGCCAATTATTAGATGTGGAATCTGAATCTAGTGATAATGTATCTAAGCAATTACTTGTTGAAATAGAAGATAATAAAACAGGTGGTTTATTTAAGTTTGCTTGTCTTGCAGGTATGTATATTGGTGGTGCAAATAATTATGAATATTTTGAAACTTTAGGTTCTAAGATTGGTGTTATTTTTCAAAACCAAGATGATTTATTTGATATTATCAAATCAGAAGAAGAAACTGGTAAGTCTAATTCTGATTTAAGAAATGATAAGTTAACCGCTTTATCTTACCAATCGGTTGAAGAACTTAAAGAATATATAGACTATTTGTTTTCTGATTTATATAAGTATCTTGAGGGTGCAAACTTTGATACAAAGTATATAATAGAGATAATAGATAGAATGAAAAATCGATGATGAATATTAGGGATATAAAAGATTCTGAGTTTATAAAGACTTTAAATAGTGATCAATTAAATGAATTAGCGGCCGATATAAGATCGTTTTTACTAGATTCAGTTTCAAAAACTGGAGGTCATTTATCTAGTAATTTAGGTGTAGTTGAATTAACTATAGCTTTGCATTATTGTTTTGATGCTAAAAAGGACAAATTTTTATTTGATGTAGGACATCAATCTTATATACATAAAATATTGACAGGCAGAGCAGATAAATTTGATACATTAAGACAATTTGATGGTTTAGCAGGCTTTCAAAGAAGAAACGAAAGTGAATATGATTGTTTTGAAGCAGGGCATTCTTCTACCGCTTTATCTACAGCTTTAGGTATGGCTGTGGCTAGAGATATAAAAAAAGAAGATTACTATGTGGTTCCAATAGTGGGGGATGGTGCTTTACAATCTGGTTTATCACTTGAAGCGCTAAATCAAATAGGTGATTTAAAATCCAAGATGATTATTGTCTTTAATGATAATAATATGTCAATTTCTAAAAATGTTGGGGCATTATCTAAAAATTTTTCACATCTTAGAAGTAATAGTGAATATTTAAGTGTAAAAAGTAATATTAAGTCTTTTTTAACTACTAAGAAAAATGGCAATGCTTTTGTACAAGCTATTCAATCAGTTAAAGAAGCTATCAAAGATAAAGTGATAGATTCTGGCATTTTTGAAGGCTTTAATGTTGATTATTTAGGTCCAATTGATGGCCATAATATAAATGAGTTAATTCATGCTTTTAATGCGGCTAAAACCAAAGATGGACCTATAGTTATACATGTTGTTACTCAAAAAGGTAAGGGATATAAGTATGCAGAAGAAGACAAGTCTGGTAAGTGGCATGGTGTATCTAGATTTGATATAAAGACTGGTAAGATGCTTAAACAAGTTCCTGAAAACTATAAATCTTATTCTAAGATTGTGGCTGATAAGGTATTAAGTATCATGGATGAAAATGATTTAGTTACTGCTATTACACCAGCTATGATATCTGGTTCTTGCATGAATGAAATATTTGCAAAATATCCAAATCGTTCTTTTGATGTAGGTATTGCGGAAGATCATGCGCTAACTTTTGCTTGCGGTATGGCACTTGATGGTTTAAAGCCGTTTGTATCTATTTATTCATCTTTCTTACAAAGAGGCTATGACCAATTAAATCATGATGTATGTCGTATGAATTTACCTGTTGTAATTGGTATTGATAGATGTTCAATTATCGGTGAAGATGGTGATTCTCATCAAGGTGTTTTTGATATATCTTTTATGCGTTCTTTACCTAATATGATAATTACAGAAGGAAAAGATAGTTTACAAATAGAATCTTTACTTGAGTTAGCTTTTACTTTAAATGGACCTTTTTCGATAAGATATCCAAGAGGTACTATCGAATATAAAAAAGGAAAAACTTATCCAATAAGGGTAGGAAAATGGGAAAATGTTGTCAATAATGATAATGAGAAGCTTACTATTATTACTTATGGATCTGATGTAATCAAGATTGAAAAAGATATCTTAGATAATAAGCTTCCATATAATTTAGTAAATGCTTTATTTATTAAACCAATAGATGAAGGCTTATTAATTGAAATTGCCAATAAAAATAAACCAATCATGGTATATACAACTGATATTTTAAAGGGTGGATTAGGTGATTCAATTCTTGAAATTCTTAGCAAGCATCAAATAAATGTACCGGTTTACATACTTGGCGTAGATGATATCTATGTTAAACATGGCGAAGTTTTAAAGGTTAAAGAATCGCTAGGATTAGATTTAAAGAGTTTATATAGTTTTTTAGAAAAAATATGTTAAAGAGTCTAAGAGTAAAAAATTTTGCGATAATCGATGATATTCAAATCGACTTTGAAAAAGGTTTTAATGTGTTTACTGGTGAAACAGGCGCTGGAAAATCAATTATTGTGACTGCTCTTTCATATTTGTTTAAAGGCAGATCTGATTCAAGCCTTATTAGAAATGGTTATGATAAAGCGATTATTGAAGGCGTTTTTGAAATAGATGATCTTGATTTAAAAAAACAATTAGACCAACAAGATATTGAATATGATAATGAATTAATTGTTAAAAGGG
>CAVBAX010000201.1:0-2539 GCA_963593105.1 Candidatus Methanomethylophilaceae archaeon
CTTCTAATTTTAAAATATCATTAGCCTTTGTATTAAGTCTAATCTCGATATTTTCATTATCTAACATCTTACTAATCAAAGATGTATAGCCCTCTTTTGGCATATATTGATAAGTATCATTAAAATATCTATCATCATATGAAGTATTAACAGGAACCCTAGCACTAACCGCGCTATCAAGTTCTTCAACTTTCATGCCCCATTGTTTCATTGTGTAATACTTAAAGACATGTTCATAGATATAATTAGCTAAATATCTAATATCTCTATTTTCATTCTTTAGAAGTTCCATAATAGGTACTTTCTTGCCTTCTCCATAATTAGCAACAAGTAACTCTTTTAACTTATCAGCCTTTTCTGGTAAACATTCATCAATCGACTTAAAGTTAAAAGGAATTGGTACAAGTTTATCTTGAATATGTCCTAGTACCTTATGTTCGTACTTATACCATTCGGTAAAATTGCTTAAATAATCAAATACTTCTTTAGAATTAGTGTGAAAGATATGAGGACCATATTTATGAATTAATATATCATCTTCTTTAAAATCGAAGGCATTTCCACCGATATGATCTCTTTTATCAATCACTAATACTTTTTGGCCTTTATTGGCTAATATATTCGCAACCGTAGCACCCGCAAAACCAGAACCAACAATAATTGCATCTATCATGACTTTCCAATCCTTTCATATTCTTTGTTCGTTAACTTAATTATACTAAAGTGATGAATACCATCTACTTCATTAGAAACAAGTTTGTCTAAACTAATATTGATTTTCTCATCGTTTTGATTAATCTCGCCATAGTATATCTTGTTTGACTCATGTGCATCGGCATAAAAGTAATATTTATTATTAATGCCTCTTAGTGCAAATGGTCCTTCCAAACTTTCACCTATAGAGATTAAATCATCGTTACTATCATATATTCGCCACGTTGAGTTATAGGCTAAATTATCGGTTACCGCATAATAGATATTCCCATAACCAGCATCGCTCTCATCTTTATAGAATAAATAATACTTGCCATCAATTAATTCTATATCTGCATCAATAATCTTGTAACCAGCATCAAAGAAAACATAAGGATAAGAGAAAGACTTAAAGTCCTTGGTTGTAACCGCATAAATCGCACTTGTCTCTTTTTCAGGATCGGAATATATCAATACATATAAGTCATTATAACAATCATAAACAAATTCGGGTGCCCATGTATAGTTACCAGGAATATCCAAATCCTTATCATAATAACTAATATCATAAAGTTTTGTATTGATGTTTGTTAATTCATTTGAAGTACCTATATAGATTTCTTTGTTCATAAAGCCTTGGGTAGCCATTAAAACATAATTACCATCTTTATCTCTGTTTAAAAAAGCATCTCTTAAACGTTTAGTACCTTCATTTACAACAACATCGATTTCAACTTTTTTAAAATCTATTAAGTTGTCGCTACTTAAGAAACACATTTTTTCATCACCTTTTTCCACATCTGGATAAAAGGCTGAACCTGTAAATCCAGATAAAAGATAACTATTATACTCATCTAAAAGTGTTACTTCTTTTTTAAAGGTTCTATCACCAATAGTTACAGCGATTGTGCATTTTTCCTTTTCTGTCGCATCTTTATCCTTAATAAAATGTTCATCAATATAATCAGCCTTACCATCGATAACTTTATAACTTACATCGAATCCATCCACTGTTTTAGGAAAAATATCGCTTTCAGAAATAATATATTCCAAGTTATTAAATACTTTGTTATAGGCATCAAGAAGTAATTTATCTTTATTGTTACCTCTTACCTTAAAAATATATTCCTTGTTTAAACCGTTATAAGTAGCAATTAAAGTTACTAGCCTATCTTTGTCAGTACTATTTTCTTCAAAAATCAAAAAACCATTATCGATAAGTGCACCGTTAGAAACTTTATATTCAACTTCGTCTGTTCTAGGAAGTTTAATTTTACCGCTGGCATTATCCAAAAAGCATTCATTAAAATTTAAATCAATTTTAAATTGTTCATCATTTTTATAAACATTGGCAATCAAAACATTTGTATCAATATAATTATAAAGTACTAAATTAGTAATATCGGCTTTTAAATTGTCGCTTCCTATTGTTAAGGCTAAATTATTGCCCTTAAAACTTTTTGAAAATGCCTTCTCATTAATAAGATTGCCATTTAGATATAGTCTAAAATATTTTTTATCAAACTCAATCGCTATATGATTATAGGTATTAAGACGTAAATAATCACTATTATCTTTATATAGTAGACCATTATCATGTGCCAATACAAGGCCGGTTAAGTTTCCATCTTCATCCTCTGTGTTATTTAATAAAGTAACCTTTTCACCATTGTAGTCGATAGAAATTATTTCACTACCTACATAATTGCTTTTGATATTAACCCAAAAAGACAATGCAAACTTATCGCCAACATTGTACCTTTCGTCAATTTCAAGCCTTTCATTATCGATATAAAAATCCCCTAGTTCAATAGCATGCCTATTGTTACAACCAACAAGACAAAAT
>CAVBAX010000202.1:0-2533 GCA_963593105.1 Candidatus Methanomethylophilaceae archaeon
GCATATAGGACACGGCATTCTCTTTGGCTACTTTCTCTTAAATGGCACTTGACAATGACATCGACTCAGTTGTAAAATGATGGTGTCAAGTTGAGAAATAGTAGACACTCACTTGATGCGATAATAGTTTGAGCATAGTGATTACAAATCAAATCTTCCTTTTACATCTATAACTGTCACTGTGCATCTGACACGATTTATTGTCTCTCTTTCGCATCTCCTAGATTGATTGCTTACAAGAAAAGTCCCTGTGTTGTTCATAAGTCATTTAAGGCTTGTAGGGGCTTTTTTTGTTGTTTTTGGTATAAATTATCAGCAAGCATAAAAAAAGAGCCCTACGGCTCTCTTTTAGCCCTTTCTTGGCTTAAATATCTCTAATTGAGATTGGAACTGTTTGAATGTGATTAGGTTTCTAAACAAATATGACCTTGTATCGAACAGTTGCATGATGGTTTTAACTCGCTCTTGATCATATGTCTCATCTAGATATGGTCTCATTGCAACAACTGGCTTTTTCTCATTAGCATATTTACAAATGACATTCTTATTCCATACAGTGAACCATGTGTCTTTCTCTTTGGAGAATTTGATGGTATATTGTGGGTACTGGAGATTACCTTTGTACACCAGTGTATTGTCGGTGTCCTGTTTGTTACTGTACATGGATGCATTAGGCAGAAGGATGTCCGCAATGGATCCTTTTCTCATCTCCTTGTATATGTCAGTTGGTTCAATATATGCGATAACGCATCTCTTTGATTTGAGCTTGTAGATTCCAAACTCTTCTGGTATGAAGTTAAAACAGCATAGGATGTCAGAAGCTTCTTCTAATAAGTTACAAGCCCCAATGATTCTAACATGAGTCTTTGAGTTTCTAACAAGGTTTTCCATTTGTCTAACAAAAGCATAGACAACATCGAATGTGCGTTTTTCGCCTTTTTCAGGTTGAAATTCATCAATAGCAATGTTGTACCAACCTGTATAATCTTTGTCGAAATATCCACTACCTTTGTCAGCGTAGAAGGTAGATAAAGCAAGTACTCTTGCCATCAATTTCTTCTCTAGGATTTTAGTCTTACCATTCTTATCAGGTGCACTTCTCTTTGTGACTTGATATACATTAGTACCACTTGTTACTAGGTCAAGATTGTACTTTCTTCTAATATCAGGATCAACTAATTTCTCCGCATTGTTTTGAAGTAGTTGTCTTGATTGTCTTTCAGTTAATCTTAACCAATAGAATATAGTGCCTTTGTTAATAAATTGATTCACATAAAAGTCAATAATAGCATAGGATTTACCTGCTTGAGCCCCTCCAATGAGAAATAGAAACTCCGCCCAGTTAAAATTACCTAGTAAAGGTCTTAAGTTAATAAATGCTTTTTTGTTATACATAAGCACCTCTATAGGATTTGAGACAATTCAGCTTCTGACATTTCAACAAAATGAGGAACTGGAGATCCTCCATTGTATGAGGTTGCGACTTTTACAACAACTTTTTTATGCCATGCATCTTCATTTAAGTCAGTGTTTGGCTTTCTATAATATCCAATAATTCTTGATTCACCCCCAAAAGCTAATCCGATCTTCTTATCAACTTCATGAAACTCCATATTGAACTTACGATTGAACTTTCTTTTGTCTTCTGCATCTTCTAGTTCATTAATCGCTCTTCTAAAGTCTCTTTCTTCAGGAGCGAGTTTTCTCCAGTTAAGTTCTTTAATAGCATCATTGATAATTTTTCTTGCTTTTGTTTTATTCTCTTTTCCTAAAAATGGATGTGAATCTTTAATGCATTGATAAATCTCATCTTTAGTATATTTATTTGTTGTTTTCATTTCTTGTAGAAAGTCGTAAATAACGACTTTGGTAGCTTTTCTTCCACGCTTCATAATCTTCTCCTTTTCTTTCAAAATGGTCTTTGCACCATTTCCATTCTAATTCTTCTCTATCTTCTATATTTCTAATATCTTTAATTAACTTTCCGTTTAAGCCCTTGTAATGCACTTCATCATTAGCCTGGTACATTCCAACTCCTAAATAGATAAACTTGTCTATAACAGACATTTTAAACTCGCCAATGTTATCACCCAGTGGGATATTTTTTGCCTCATGTCTAAAATATAATGAATCAACATTTGAATAGATGCACTCGCACTCTTGATTAAGTTCAAAATAATAGCTTAAATGTTTAACTGCATAATAGATGATCGCATTTCTAATAAACACGCAATGTCTTTGAATTAACCCTGTCGCTAGGTTCAAATAATCCTTATACAGTTGTCTTTTATCGGGATCAGTAGTATTTTTCTTAAGTTCATAATATTTCGCCACATAGTCCTTAAATGGGCTTTCTGTAAGAGGAAAAACATAATCACATTTAACCCCAACTACATCGCTAACTGAACCATTTCTATTGAATCCAATTTCATGCTCGCCTACTATACAATTTCTTTTAGCTTTAACTCTTGTATCTGGCATGTCATGTAACATTGCATAAGGATATGATGAATTGATATCATAACAATAGACA
>CAVBAX010000203.1:0-2513 GCA_963593105.1 Candidatus Methanomethylophilaceae archaeon
CGTTATGGCTGCTTTGGGTTATATCAAACAATTAACAGCTGAAAATGTTATTTTTGGCGGTGGCCTTGTTGGTACTTTATTGATGTTTCTAACGATGCTTGCTTTTGACTATGCTGGAACACTTGTGATACTTGTTTTGCTTTATGTGATTGCGGCTATTTTAATCATTCCTCTTGGTGTTTTTAAAGTGGCACTAAAAAATGTTAAGGATTCTTCGACACGTGTAAAACAGAAGGTGAATGCTTACTCAAAAGAAAGAAAGATTGCCAAAGAACTTTACTATGCTCAAAAACAACAGGAACAAAAATTTGATGAACTAAATAGAATTATAAAAGAATCGCAAGAAGCTAAGCTTAGAGATGATATAAAAAATATTTTTAATGATGAATCATTTTCTTACAATCAACTTCAAATTCCAGTTGAAGATAAAAAAGAAAAAGAAATTGAAGTTGTTAAAAATACTAGTGAATTTTCTAAAAATTTCTTCATAGATGATGAACCTATTAATAAACAAGAGATAAAAGAGGTAGTGGAAGAAGAATGCCAACCTGTTATAAATAAGGATATTGAAATAACTCCGGTAAAAGAACCAAGGGATTCGAACCCTATAGAATTTAATACTCAAGCTAAGAAAAATGGCAAGTATCATTTACCACCTGAGTCAATCTTATCTAAGAATACTAATTCTAAGGCAAGCAATATGAATAAGACTTCTGCAGAAATTAAGGGCAAGAAACTTATTGAAATATTGGCTAATTTTGGTGTTGAGGCTAATCTTACAAATACCTATATTGGTCCAAGTGTTACTAAGTTTGAAATAGTACCTGATCAAAATGTAAAAGTTAATAAGATTAATGGGCTATCAGATAATATTAAGATGGGACTTGCTGCTAAGGATGTTCGTATTGAGGCACCAATTCCTGGTAGAAGTGCAGTAGGTGTTGAAATTCCTAATGCAGAGATGACTATGGTTAGAATGTCTGAACTTTTAAATGGCAAAAAGTTTAAGGATACTAGTAAAAAACTTGTCTTTACCTTAGGTAAGGACTTATTGGGTGAACCAGTATATTGTGAACTTAACAAAATGCCACATTTGCTTGTTGCTGGGGCAACGGGCTCTGGCAAGTCGGTATGTATGAATACAATCATTACTTCATTTTTGTTAAGAAGCAATCCTAAGGATTTAAAACTTGTTTTAGTTGATCCTAAAAAGGTTGAATTTACACCATATCATGATATACCGCATTTATTATGGCCAGTAATTACTGATTCAACAATGGCTAGCATGATGCTTAAAAAGGCGGTTGTTATCATGGAAGAAAGATATGATGCCTTTGCAGAAGTTGGTGTTAGAGATATCGTTACATTTAATGAGTTTGTAAATAAACATAATGCTAATTTAAAAGAAGGCGAAAGTCCTATGCAGACTCTACCTTATATCGTCATTATTATTGATGAGCTTGCTGATTTGATGGTTATCGCTAAAAAAGAAGTTGAGTCTTCAATCCAGAGAATTACACAATTGTCACGTGCTTGTGGCATGCATCTAATCGTGGCAACTCAACGTCCTAGCACGGATGTTATTACGGGTTTAATTAAGTCTAATATTCCTTCACGTATTTCTTTTGCGGTATCTAGTTCAATTGATTCAAGAACAATTCTTGATCAAACCGGCGCTGAAAAACTATTAGGACATGGTGATATGCTTTATTTTCCACAAGGTGAATCTGGTCCAACTAGAGTTCAGGGTTGCTATGTAACTGATGAGGAAATCAAAAAGATAACTGATTATTGTAAGAAACAGGCTGACCCTGAATATGATGATACTTATTTTGAGATAAAACGTAATTTAGAAGGTGATACATCTTTTCAATTTACATCTGAATCTGGCAAAGATAAGGATGCTTTATATGATGAAGTAGTTGAGTTTGTTGTCGATCAACAAAAAGCTTCAACTTCACTTCTACAAAGACGTTTTGGTATCGGCTATAATCGTTCGGCTAGAATTATTGATGAGCTAGAGAAAAATGGTGTTATAGGTCCTTCTAATGGTTCTAAGCCTAGAGAGGTATATAAGAAAAGAGATGGAGAATAATTTTATCAAGACTAATAAATATAAAACTATTAATTTATATTTATACTATACGTGTCCTTATGATTTAAAAAGACGTTTATGTTTTAATCTTTTGAGTTATTTTATTGGTGATTATTCAAACAAATATCAAACCAAGGAGGCTATGACTTCTATAAAGGATAACTTATATGGTGCTAATGTTTATTGTAGTGCTAAGGTTAAGGCAAATCTTTTAACTTTTAATATTAAATATTCTTTTATTAATCCTAAGTTTTTTGATGATATTAAAGAAGAAGATTTTATTAAGTTCTTTAAAGAATTTTTATATAATGTTTATTTTTCTGATGAGCTATTAGAAGAATTTAAATTAATCTATAAGGATACTATTTTAAGAAGTCTTGATAAGCCTAATAATTATGCGAATAATCGTATTAATCAA
>CAVBAX010000204.1:0-2473 GCA_963593105.1 Candidatus Methanomethylophilaceae archaeon
TTTCAGTGCTGTAACTAGATGACATGTAGTTATCTTCATCCTTTGGATTAGCAACTATACTTACTATATATTCTCTTGAAGCATCTAACTCATTTTTATCAACAGTTAAAGAGTTAGTATCGCAAGTATATGTTTTATTATTGAATATAACTGTGTAATCCTTGGCATTTTCATCCCCCTTCCAATCAATTACATAATCATTTGTCCCATAATTTGTTCCTGATACAGTTACCCTAGGAATATTTAAAGCGGTTTTAGAAGGTTCAAAATAAGCCTCCAAATCCGACATACAATCATAGGTTATCGTTCTTCTTGCATCAGTTACACCATCGCTCCATTCTACAAACTTCCAATTTTCTTCTGGCTTAGCTTCGATTTCAATCTTTCCGTTTTCATTCAATAAAATATAAAAATTTTCGTATCTAGAATTATCATTATTTAGCACGTCAACCGCAATATTTAGGTATACGAGTGTAGATTAACTAAATACCACTAGCTTCCTCTTTAACATCAATATTAAATTTTTCAAATATCTCAATATGTTTATGGTTTATATTTTCTACATTCCATTTCTTATTAGAGTTTTTGTGTAGTTTTAAATATCTTGCATTTATTAATACACTCTCTGCTGATTCTTTAATCTTATTATCTTTTAAAGCTTTTTTAAATGAAGAATATATTAATGAAGTAATAAGCATAATAAATGATAATCCTTGTGTTTTATAGTAATCGCTTAAACATAGACTATTAACATCTAATCTATTCTTATAGTAATCATAGAAAGTTTCAATACTCCATCTTCTTTTATAAAGCTTATATATTTCTTCTGCTGTTTTATCTAGATTACTTTCTAGTACTATAGTTCCAAACTTTTCTTTCTTTTCTAGATAGGATTCCATTGTAAATTTTCCTTCTTCTACTTTAGATAAGTAATCTGTGCTTTCTAAAGCGTTTTGTGATAAGTCTCTATAATAAACTACCTTTTTACCATTAATTATTTCTTCATGATATTCAACAGTACTTCTTTTCTTGGATCTTTCAAATATAAACATTCCTTCCATCTTTTCGGCTTTAACTATTTGTTTACTGATTTTATGATTATCATAAACAGGAATAATATAGTGATTATCATCTTTAGAAAATAGTTCTATATTTTCTTTAGAATAAAAACCCTTATCGACAATAAATAATATTGAGTGAAGGTTCTTTCTTATAATCAAATCCTTTATAGAAACTTTATCTAAAGTTCCACCACAATATACTCTAGATAAAACAGGCCTAGAAGAATTAATATCATAAGCCATTAACACATTTAATTGATCATCTTTAAATACATTAGCCTTATTGCCTTGTTCGCTTAATTCATTATAATCAGAAGCGCTTCTTATACAATGACCATCAAAAGCTAATTGCTTACTAGATTCTTCAATTAATAAATCTTCAAACTCATTTACTTTCTCTTGTTTTCTTCCTAGATCATCATATAATTCAGAAACACTTTTTTCTTTAAAGTGAATACTATCAAACTTAATAGATAAGTATGATTGATTAAATAAAGGATCTACATTCTTAATATAAGTAAAGCCATTTACAAAATGTATTAAAGCCAATAAGTAAATAGTATGTGCATCTTTTATATTAAATACTTCTTTTAACTTTTCTAAGACATCTTTTGTAAGATTATAAGCTAAACAATATTCTCCAAAATCAACACTAGTTATTTCTCCATCATGAAAGCTTGTGCTATTAGAAATAAAACCAATACTAGGATCAATAGAACCAATTAGTCTTCCCATCTTTATCTTCCATTTACCATCTTGTTTAATATGTTTTTGTTCATATACATAGTACTTATTATGAATAAGTTTAACCATTGTGCCTTTTGGCTTTAAATCACGTATTGATTGAGGAATAGAATATTTGCCCATATATGTATACCTACCGTATACCTACATTATACAATATTCAAATACAATAAATAACTAAAAAAGCTATTATTTATCGTTAAAATTAATAAATAACAGCTAGTAATTATAATAATTATTGATTTTAGGTAACAAATATAAATCTAATTTAATAATTAGATAATAATCATATTGTTGGTATACCTAAATATTGCGGTTGACGTGATATATATATATATATAATAGTAACTACTCTATTATTTGGAATATTGCTTTTTGGATGCGACAACAATATTACTAGCGATGAAACTGTAGATGCATCAGAAATTAAAATGCGTGTTCAAGATGGATATATTCAATATTATACCGGCTCTAAATGGGATAACCTTATCAGCACTGAAGAATTAAAGGGTGAACAAGGCGAGAAAGGTGAGCAAGGAGAAAAAGGTGATAAGGGTGACACTGGTGCCAAAGGCGAAAAAGGTGACAAAGGAGATAAAGGAGACAAGGGTGACAAAGGAGACCCAGGTACTAACGGCAGTGATGGTGTTGATGGAAAAGATGGAATT
>CAVBAX010000205.1:0-2473 GCA_963593105.1 Candidatus Methanomethylophilaceae archaeon
ATTAGTTCCTTTAAAGATTTCATCGATAAAAACAATAACTAAATCATTTGGATGTTCTTCTAAATAGTCAATGCAATCTTTAATGCGTGATAATTCACCATAAAAGGTAGATATTCCATTAGTGATATCATCTTTAACACGGGAGTTTTGCAGTTAGTCCTATAGAAAAATGTTGTAGATAGATTAAAATTCGGATTCATATACTATGTATATGGATTTTTTTTAAATTTTACAGAATTTTTAATAATTTGTTGTAGATTGTTGTAGACTATGACATAATTTTATTAGGCGGTATTTTTTATGAGACTAAGTGTTAAAAAATCTAAAAACAAAATCTATTATTATGCTTTAGATGCTCACAGAGAAGGTAATAAAGTTATTTCTAATGTTGCTTTTAAAATTGGTGAACATTCTGAGCTTTTAGCTAAAGGTATAAAAGATCCTTTGCAATATGCCAAAGATAAAATTGATGAGCTAAACAACGATAAAAGAGATAATAAATTATCTTTAAACGAAACTTATGATTTTACTGAGTTATTAGAAAATAATTCTATATATTCAAAAAGTACTTTAAAAAATATTGGTTATATTTATATTCACAAGCTATATGAGCAGCTTGGTGTTAAGAATTTCTTAGATAAAATAGAAACCAAAGCAAAATTTAATTTGAATGAAATTACTGAATATTATGTTATTAATCGCTTCTTATTTCCAGGTTCAAAAAGAGAAGCTTTCTTAAATAGAGATAAATTCTTTAATGCTCCTTCTTATGCATTACATGATGGATATCGTTCTTTAACTTATTTAGATAAATATAATGATGAATTGCAACAAACATTATTTGAAGGTAGCAAAAACATTATCCCCTTAAATACTGAGGTTCTTTATTATGACTGTACTAACTTTTATTTTGAATGCGAAGAACAAGATGACAATATTTATAATGAAGATGGAGATATTATTCAATGGGGGTTAAGAAGGTATGGTGCGAGTAAGGAACATCGTCCTAATCCTATTGTTCAAATGGGTTTATTTACTGATAAAAATGGAATTCCAATTTCTTATTGTGTTCACCATGGTTCTAATAATGAACAAAATACGGTTATACCTTTAGAAACTAAAATAATTAATAATTATAAAGAATCAAAATTTATTTATTGTAGTGATGGAGGATTAGGTTCTTTTGATAATAGATTTATCAATTCATTTAATGGTAGAAACTATGTAGTTACTCAATCGCTTAAAAAAACTTCTAATTCAGAACTAGATTTAATATTTAAAGATTTAAATTGGAAATATGTTAACGATTTACATGATAGTAAAGGTAAAAAAGTAAAACCTTCCTTAAAGCAATTTAAAGCTATATTAGATAAAAAATATCGTAATGAACCACTTACTCCTGAAGAAGAATTTATAATTTCTAGAGATATGCTATACAAAGCATATCCGATAAAAAGAAAAATACCTGCTAAATTTTTAAAAGATTTAAAATTATCAGGTACATTAGAAATGGAAGAAACAATATATATTACTTTTTCGGCTAAATATTATCTTTATCAAAAACAATTATTTGATAGACAAGTTGCTACAGCACAAGAATGGATTAATACTAAAGATCCAGATAATATAAAAAAAGGACCTAGTGATGTTAGAAGATTCATTAAAACTATATCTTCAACTAAAGAAGGCGAAGTGGCAAATGAAAAGATTAACATTTTAGATCAAGAACAAATAGATGATGAAATGAGATTTCATGGTTTCTATGCAGTTGCAACATCATTAGAAAATAAAACAATTAATGAAATACTTAATATAAATGCATCTAGATGGAAAATAGAACAATCATTTAGAATCCTTAAAACTGATTTTGATGCTCGTCCTATATATGCTTCAACCCAAGAACATATAAAAGCACATTTTGCTATTTGTTATATGGCTTTATTAATATATAGAATAATGGAGTCAAAATTATTGTCAACTTGTAAAGAAGGTAAATCATATTCAACAAAGCAAATACTTGATACTATAAAAAATATGAATGTCCTCGAACTTAGTAATGGTTATGTCTATAAATCTACTTATGGTGGTTCAGACATATTAGATTCTTTAGAAAAAATATTCAATGTCGAATTAAATAGAAAACATTTCAGTAAGAAAAATTTAATGAAAAAATTTAAAAATTAACGTTAATAAAATGTTGCAGATTAATATCTATATTTCTTCTTAGATACGACAATCTACAACATTTTTAACTTTTAACTGCAAAAGTCAGGAAATTGTATAAGAAGTTCATATGGATTTAAATATAGGGGAATTGACGCTTACGTTTTAATTATTTATTAAGTTCATACATAAGTATTGAACCAGCTACCGCAACGTTTAACGATTCCATACCTGACATTTTAATATATAAATTTTTAAGATTTAAATCATTAACTTCTTTTGATACCCCATTACCTTCATTACCTAAGAT
>CAVBAX010000206.1:0-711 GCA_963593105.1 Candidatus Methanomethylophilaceae archaeon
ATTCAATTATGATTACAATAAATCATATTTTGCCTTTAATTTCTTTTTAGAAGAGCTAATGGAACTTTGTACAGAAAATGGCTCTTATTACTTTCTATATAAATTTATTGAAAAAAACAAGATAGATATAAAAGAAATTAGCTTATTAAAATAGTATTTCTTATTTATGATTTTAAACTCTTTAATAACAGGTATTGTTGTTTTTAGATAGAAATAAAGTTAATGGCGTTTTTACTTAAAACGCCATTACTGATACTATTGATGATTTATATCCTAACTAGAGAATAAAGAAAATATTCGTTAATTTTACATTTAGATAATTATTTAATAGCTCTTTCAACCGATATAACACTATCAATCTTTCTTAAATTTGCCATAATAAGATTTAAGTGATCAATATCAGAAACATTTAAAGTCAAAGAAGCTGTTGCGGTTAGCTCTTCTTGATTAACATTGATATTTACCGACAACATATTAGCTTTAAATTGTGAAATACATGTCGCTAAGTCCGTTAATAAATAAGCTCTATCTTTAGAATAAATCTTAATATTAGCCTCGAATTTATAATCAGGCTTTCTAGGATCCCATTCAACAGCTATTAAACGAGCTTTTTCTTTTAAGATATTTGGACAATCACATCTATGAACCTTAATACCTTGACCTTTTGTAACATATCCGGTAATCATATCACCATATACTGGCGTACAACAT
>CAVBAX010000206.1:721-2465 GCA_963593105.1 Candidatus Methanomethylophilaceae archaeon
CTATTACACCAGTTCTAGATATTGATTGATTTACTTTATTTTTAGATTGATTCTTCTTTACAATTTCTTGTAAATCTTCTTCATCTATTTCTTTTTTACCAACTTTAGTTAGTTTTTCAATAATTGAACTTGTTGAAACTGACTTAACCGCAATTAGATACATAAAGTCATTATAAGAAGAAGCCCTAAAGTAACTATATAATTTTTCTAATTTATCTTTATCAAAGAACTCATTGACATCCACACCACGCTTAACCATATCAGCTTTAAGCATGTCTTCGCCTTGTTTTACATATTGTTCCTTTTCTTCTTGTTCCTTCTTTTGGAAATAAGCACGAATTTTATTTTTAGCAGTATTAGTTTTACAAATCTTTAACCAGTCTTCACTTGGAGATGATGATTTGTTAGTTCTAAGTTCTACTACATCACCAGTTTTTAGTTCTGTATTAAGTGGAACAAGTACTCCGTTTACAAGTGCGCCAACAGTAGTATGTCCAACTTCAGTGTGCACTCTATAGGCAAAGTCGATTGGAGTAGCACCAGCTGGCAAATCAATTACTCTGCCCTTTGGTGTCATACAATAGACATTGGCATTAAAGACATCGCCAATGACAGTATCCATATAATCAGAAGCGTTCTTTTCGTTAGCATCATCATTAAAGGCATTTAACCAATCAAGCTCTTTAACAATTTCTTTTTGTTCCTTAGAAGAATCATAGTTGCCTTCCTTATATGCCCAATGTGCAGCAACACCCTTTTCAGCTATTTCATCCATTTCTTCAGTTCTAATTTGGATTTCATAAATTCTTCCATCAATTCCTACAACAGTTGTATGTAAAGAACGATACAAATTCATCTTAGGCATGGCAATATAATCTTTTAATCTGCCAGGAATTGGACGATATGTAGCATGAATATAGCCTAATATTTCATAACAGTTTAATTCAGTTTGAGTAACAATTCTAATGGCAAGTAAATCTAAGATTTCATCAAATCTTTTATTCTTTCTAACCATCTTTTTATAAATAGAATATAGATGCTTAGATCTGCCAAAGATTCTAAAAGGAATATTTTCCTTTTCTAACATCATAGAGATATCCTTAATCATTTGAGCGATTTGACTATCTCTTTCAGCCTTTTTATTATCAACTAAATGAGCAATCTCATGATATTTTTCATTATCAATATAATAAAAAGATAAATCCTCTAGCTCATTTTTAATTTCCGCTAGACCGAGTCTATGGGCAATTGGTGCATAAACTTCTAGTGTTTCTTTAGCAATCCTTTGTTGTTTTTCAGGTGGCATATATTGTAAAGTACGCATATTATGTAACCTATCACATAACTTTACTAAAATAACACGCACATCCTTAGCCATCGCCATTAAAATTTTACGGTGATTAGCTGCTTGATATTCTTTTTCATCTTTGAATTTTAAGTTACCAATTTTAGTAACGGCTTCAACTATTTGATAAATTTCTTCACCAAATAAAGTTTTAAATTCATCACTGGTGATACCACAATCTTCAATAACATCATGTAAAAGTCCAGCACAAATTGTAGTTGGACCAACTCTTAATTTAGCTAGTTCATAAGCAACAGCTAAAAGATGAACAAAATATGGTTCACCACTCTTTCTAAATTGTTGACCATGTTTTTCGTAAGCATAATCATAAGCTTTATTAATCATGGCTAAAGAATCCTTATTGGTAATATAAGAATTTATTTGATTATAGAATATTTC
>CAVBAX010000207.1:0-2445 GCA_963593105.1 Candidatus Methanomethylophilaceae archaeon
ATCTAGAATAGCTAACTCTTCTAAGCTAATATTATCAATATCTTCTTTTAAAGAAATCAAACTATTACAACAAGTAAGCATTACATCAAATATAGAACTAGTTACCTCAACAGAAGCTTTAACATCTGTTAATGTATCATTTGTAACAACAGAATCAATTGATGAAGCTAGTGTATTTAAACTACTAGTAAGGCTTCCGATTTGGCTAATATTATTATTAAAGCTACTTGCTACGTCTTCTAATTGAGTAGCTGAATCTTTTAGTTTGCCTATACCATCAACTAATTCATCACCTTCATCTTTTAGTTTAGATGTGGCATCTTTTATATCATCTATCTTTTCATTTAAATCACTTAAATCATTTATAGCTTTATTTAAATCACTTATATCTTCACTTTCTATTTCCTTAAACAAGCCATTTGTAACAATTGTAGAAGTGTAGTCTAAAGTAAAGTCTATTACATCAGCTTCAATGATTGCCCTATCACTAAGTTTAATATCATCAAAGGTATCTATTGTATATAACTTTAAGCTTTCTTTTAAACCAGGTTCGCCATATAAGGTAACAATTTTATTATCAGTCAAATTAATTAACTTGCCATTTTCTAAAGTAATATTAGAAAACTTATCTTCATCAAGAATCAACATTGTTAAACATATAAAAGGCACTTTCACATTATTTATAAGACTTGTATTATTTTTATATTCAAAGACCATTTTTACATGGCCTGATTTATGAGCTAAGTCACTTGGATCAATTTGTTTATCATCAAGATAGTAAGTAATACTAACACTTACAGGTAAGTCTTTATTAGTGCTTCCTTTATAAGTAATATCACTTCCATGATTTTCAAATACTATTTGATTATCTTTAGTTTCAAAGTTTTCATCACCACTTTTATTGACAATGTTATCTAGTGCTAAGGCATCAATTAAAAAACCTTCTTCTTTAGCCTTTAAGGTAACTTCAACTTCAGTTTTTAATACGTTGCCACTTTGATCAGCACTTACATAAACATTTTCTACTTTATCAGTTTCTAAATCCGATTTTTTATAAGTATAGTTTGTATCATTATCAACAGATACATATTCTTCATTTAGACCTTTTGTAGTTATTTCATCTTCTTGTTTTTTACAAGCGGTTAAACTGATTAGTAATAAAGATATACATAATACATTTAGTAATTTATTCAACATTTTTAAGTGCCTCATCCTTTCTAACTCTATCTATCCTTCTAAATTCAAATAATGCGACAATGGCATATATAAGTACATTAGAAATAAACATCTTAATACCTAAATCACCATCTACAATTAGCGGCAACCATCCAGCCATTTCGATAAAGAAAAATTGTTCAAATAGTTTTACTAGCGGTCCATAACAAAACGGTATTGATAATAAAGAGCCAATTATTACCACAATTGTAGTCGATATGATATATAGTCTTCCTATTTCTAAATTAGAATAACCAAGTATTTTAGACATTGAAATGGCCAAGCTATTTCTTTCAATAATCATCTTTGAAAGAATAAATAAAACTAAGACATAGACAATAATCGCAAAATAGGTATACATGTTCATCATCTGACCCATAGAACTTAAAAGTTGTGTAGATAAAGCTGATGTAGATTCAACCGTTATAACCTGACTTATATATTCATTATCAATATCTTCAATTGGGCTATTGGAAAAATAGCCAACATAAGTGCCCTTTCCTAAATCAAAGATGTCATTTAAAGTATCGACATTTAAATAAAATTCTAATGAAGCATTATTATCAGTAATGCCTGTTACTTTAAAAGTATAGTTATCATTTTTATAAGCTTCATAAGTTGTAAAATATGATCCAATATCTAAATCATATTTATATGCCAAAGCTTTAGAAACATAACAATCATTTGGCTTTAAATCATATTTAAAGTAATCACTATTACTTATAATCCCAAAACAATTTATATCATCTTCCTTATAGGCATCACCTTTTTTAATCTTTAAAGAATAAAAAGAAAACTTTTCAGCTGATTCATTATCACTTTGAATCTTATTGGCAAAATCAATAAGATTAATAGAAGCCTCTAGTTTATGACTAGAATCAGAAAGCGATAAAGGCATGTTTAAAACAGTTTCATAAGGAGCGATAATTCCATCATTTGCGATATCGATATAATTATTCAACAAGTTAGGAAAAGCTAAGCCAAAGAAAAACAATAAATTCGCAAACATGATACCAATAATCAAAGTAATATAAGCACTCTTGTTTTGGATAATGATACGCATTCTATATCTTTTAAAAAATGGTATCTTATGACTTAATTTAATAGCTCTTCTATTTTTATGTTTGCTTAAATCCTTTCTAAAAAATTTTAAAGGTTTAAGTTTTAAAGTCTTATAAAGTACTAAATAATTAATCATAAACATCAATATAATTGGTAATAGACTTACAC
>CAVBAX010000208.1:0-2443 GCA_963593105.1 Candidatus Methanomethylophilaceae archaeon
TTTTATACTAATATAAGTTAATTAATTTTGCCTAATTGTAGTAGTACCATCAGATGTTACAGTAACTGTAAAAGCGGTGCCCTTAGTTACGTTAGCTGGAAGTTTTGCCCAAGTTATGCTTGTTGTATCAGTTTCGAAAGCACCAGTGCTTACAGCTGCTGCAGTAGTTGCTGTTTCTTGTTCGCTACCATTAGTTAATAGTGCAGCAGAAGCTTCTGCATATGCAGCTCTAATATTTGCTAAGTCAGTTGCTTCTCTAGACTTTTCAAGTTGAGATGTAAATACTGGGATAGCGATTGCTACTAGTACTGCGATAATAGCGACTACAATTAATAGTTCAGCTAATGTAAAACCTTTCTTATTTAATTTTTTCATTTCTTTGTCTCCTTTTTGAGTTTTTCTCATGCAATTATTTAATCATCATTTTTTGATAAAATCAACTAATTTTATAACTTTTTTAATTGTGTTATTATATTGTGGGTAGGGGATACTATACTTTTTTATATGAGAAAAAATAACAAAGGATTTACTTTAACTGAAATATTACTAACAATTACAATTCTTGTGATTCTTTTTGCGTTGGCTGTGCCTGCTATATTCTCTTTACAAAAGAATTTAAGACAAAAAGAATTAGATGATAAAGCACAAATTATTTATACAGCTGTTTCAAATAGATTAACTGAACTATATACAAGTGGTAGAAGTGATTTGTATTCTGGCGATAAAGATTATGTTTATCAATTATCTAATATTCCTGGTGACTTTGCTAGCGATGAAACATATAAAGAGGATGAACTATTAAAGGCTTTTAGATTTGTTTTAAGTAGTGATGATTTAAGTGATTTAATAAGCGATGATACTATCGAATCTTCTTTAAGTAATGGTTATTATGTTATTGAAATAATTCCTTATACTGTTTCTAATGATTCTAATAGGCAATTAACTGTTCCTTCTATATATGCGGTTTATTATAGCGAAGAAATAGATGTGACTAAAGAATATGATTACAATAGTGGAAACTATATTTCTTTATATAGAGTTAAGAAAAATAGATTAAATTTAACAGATGCTAAGATTGGTTATTATGGTGGCAGTAATCCTGGATCTAGTAGTGATACTAAGTCTTTATCTATTACTTCAGTAAAGATTAATTCAGAAAACATTATTAATACTGCAGTTGTTAAGGCAAGACAAGCAAATGGTGTAGATGAAACAAAACTTACTTTTGAGTTTGTTTTTAAAGATGAACATAATAATTCTGTTACTTATCGTTATTATCCTAGTTCCAAACAATTTGTAAAAGTTGAGGGTGATAAAGAAACTAAAGTAGATTCAAATTTCGCTAGTGCTATTCATATTGGCTTAAACTATAACTTTGAATTTAAATTAGATGATTTAAGTAGTGATGCCACTAGGTTTAAATCACTATTTAAGACTTTAACTGCAGGTGATGACATCACTTTGATTGCTAGTGGTAAAAGTAGTGACTATACGGTTTCTTATTCAGAAGCTAGTGATATCGGCAATAGTATCTTTGCGGATAAGGGAACCGATAAAAACAATACCGCTTATATAAGTAATCCTAGACACTTACAAAATCTAGATAGTACAAGTAATGTATCAAATGATTATAGTAGTGCCACTTTATTAAATGATATTGATTTTTCAAGTGAAGATTATTTAAATACATATTCCAAGTATTTTAACAATTTGATGTCTATCTATAAAATTAATACAAGTTCAGGAAATGTAAGTAGTGCTAATGTTCCTTGTTTTAAGGGAATAAATAATTCTAATATTATTTCTTTTGATGGCAACAAATTCTCTATTATTAGCTTAAACACAAAAACCGGTTTATTTGAATCTAATACTTCAACTTTAACAATCAAAGATTTAACTTTAAAAGGCGAAAGAGTATATGGAGATAGTGTTGCAGGAGGACTTGTTGGCTATAATAGTGGAACATTAAATATAGAAAATTGTGGTTCTTATTTAGTTGACAATGTTGATTATCCAACAAGTATTACAGCTGATAAAAATCTAGAATCTATTAGATGGATATATGGCACAAATTGCGGAGGACTTGTTGGTAATAATAGTGGAACCTTAACAATTGATTCTTCATTTGTATCTAGTGTTATTGGCTTAAGCGACTCTGGTGCAACTACAGGTGGTTTAATTGGATCTAATAGTGGAACTATTACAATTAAGAAATCATATGCTGATTCATATTTATATGGAAAATATGTAGGTGGTTTAATTGGTTCTTCATCTAATTCAAATATAGATATTTATTCTTGTTATACTGCTGGTTTTATTGGGGTTGATGCAAATAACAGCGATGCTATTTGTGCAGGTATTGCACCAATAAGTGTCAACAACATTAAAAACGTATATACAGTAATAGCTTTTGATGTAGCCGATAATAGCCGTAGTGTAATTG
>CAVBAX010000209.1:0-2430 GCA_963593105.1 Candidatus Methanomethylophilaceae archaeon
CTTAGTCACAATTATAATATAGATTTCATATATTTTTATAAAAAAGTACTTCCATATATCTGGAAGTACTTTAAAAGATATACTATTGTGCTCTAGATAATGCTTCCTTATAGTCTTTTTGTTCAGTGAAGACATCATATTTATAAGGATTTTTACCTGTCGCTTTTGATTTTTTAATGATAAAGCCAAGTGCTAATACATTAATCGCAAGCGATAATACTGAAATAAATCCTTGCATACTAACGCTTCCTAAAACAGGAGTTACACCAGCTGTTGTTGCGGCGGCAATTGTTCCTTCTTTATACAATACTGGAACAACTGAGAATCTAGATCCATCTTGAAACATTGGAAACACTTGTGCGAACATGCACCATATCGCAAGGGTATTAGCTCTATTTTGGATCCAACCGCCTTTATTCCATAGGGCATTGGCAAATGTAGGCGCAAGTAATAGTGCTAAGCCACAATACCAAGCGTGTGTTGGTAGATTCAAATAAGTATATTGGAAGTTCCATACATCATAAGCTAAGATATAAACCCAAGTCATATCAGGCCATAACATGTCTTTTTGATCTTTTGAAGTATAGATACTCCACCAAGCAGTCATACAGAAAATGTTAATAAGTCCAGCGATACCGTTTAATAGGTTCCACCAACCACCATATACCCAAACGCCTTCTGATGAATACCACCATCCACCTGCAAGTGAGCCAGCTCTAATTGCGCTTTCAAAGTCAGATGCTACAGCGATAAGAATATTGATTGCGACAATTGCAAATGGGAAGGCTTTAAACCAAGAGGCTTTGCCAAGTTTTCCCCATTTATACTTAATTACCATAAAGCCGATACAACCAGTTGCGGCAGCGTATAATTTTGCATAATGGAACCATGAGTTCATATGTACATATGTATCGTTTGTTAATGCCCATTCACTTCCTTTAGCTGCGCCTATGGCAATCGCAATAAAATAAATTGTTAGACCAAGTAATACTACACCAAAGATTGCGATACCGCCCCATTTGCTGCGGGCAATTTCATTGGCTAATATTAGTCCAACAAAAACAAGTAGCCAGCCTAAAAGTTGCCAACCGGCTGTTTCTCCATAAATTTGAAATAACATATTTTCCCCCTTTGTTAAATCACTAGTATTATGATAATACTTTGTGAAAAAATAGGCAAATTATTGTGCTATTTCTTTTACAATCATTTTACAGTAATGAATATTTATTCTTTACATGACATCTTTATAGTAAATGTTGTAGGAAAAAATACCTATGGAGGAAAAAATGAAAAAGATTATTAAGTTAAGTATTGTATTTGTCTTAATGTTAAGCTTAGTAGCTTGTGGTAGTAAGACAAATGAAGAAAGTAAAGAAACTGAAACAACTGGTGAGACTACTGTTGAAACAGCAACTGTATCAACTGATGGTTCTACTTCAATGGAAAAGGTAATTGGTGCCTTAGGTGAATCATTTATGGCAAACAACGAAGGTATTACATTTACTTATAATCCAACTGGTTCAGGTAGCGGTATTACAGCAGTAAGCGAAGGAAGATGTGATATTGGTTTATCTTCTAGAGCTCTAAAAGATGAAGAAAAGGCTAATGGCTTAGTTGAAACTGTACTTGCATATGATGGCATCGCAGTTATTGTAAATAATGATAATCCTGTTAGTGATATTTCACTTGAAGATTTAGCTAAGGTATATACAGGTGAAATCACAAACTGGAAAGAACTAGGCGGTAATGATGCTGAAATCGTTTTAATCGGTAGAGAAGCAGGAAGTGGTACAAGAGATGGTTTTGAATCAATCACAGGTACTGCTGATAAGTGCCAATATAGACAAGAATTAACAAGTACTGGTGATGTTATTACTACTGTATCAACAAATCCAGACGCAATTGGTTATGCTTCTTTAGCTTCTGTTAAGGATAGTGTTAAGGCCTTAAGCGTAAATGGTGTTACAGCTAGTGAAGATACTATTAAAGATGGATCATATGCAATTCAAAGACCATTTGTTCTAGTAACTAAAGAAGGTGTAAGTCTATCAAGTGCTGCCCAAAAGTTCTTTGACTACGCAACAAGTAGCGATGCTAATGAAATCATTACAGCTGCAGGTTGTGTTGCTGCTAACTAGTAGATAAAAGGGGATTGAGGGCTTAGGCCCTCTTTTGTTCATTATGAAAACAAAAAGAATAAAAGAAGATATTATACATGGAATCTTTTTAATACTTGGATTAATTACCGTAGCTTGTGTTCTTTTGATTTCGATATATTTAATTATTGCTGGTATTCCTGCAATTAAAGAAATTGGCTTTACAAAGTTTATGTTTGGAATTAAGTGGGCTCCAACATATTCTGAGCCAAGTTATGGTATTTTGCCATTTATTTTAACAAGTATATATGGAACATGTGGAGCGATTGTGATT
>CAVBAX010000210.1:0-2412 GCA_963593105.1 Candidatus Methanomethylophilaceae archaeon
CTTTAGGCTTATCGATATCACCAAGTGGGAATAAACATTTATCAAGGGCTTGCTTTTTAACCTGAGCTAAAAAATATGATTGGTCCTTATTTAAATCATGAGCCTTATAATATCTTCTATTATCACCATCAATCGCTTTTATATAATGACCGGTAGCGATCATATCAAAGCCTTGTTCTAAGGCAAAATCAAGGAAGCAATCAAACTTAATATATTTATTACATAAAATATCAGGATTTGGAGTTCTGCCTTTTTTATATTCTTCAACAAAAAACTTAAAGACATTATCCCAATATTCTTTGATATAGTCTTTTCTAAGTAGCTTTAATCCTAAAGACTTTGCAACAGCTTTTGCGTCATTATAGTCTTCTTCTTGCGGACAAATGTCATTATTTAAAGTATTATTTCCTAAAGTATCATTATTTAATGCCGAGTCCCAATTGCGCATAAAACAACAAGTAACATCATATCCTTGTTTTTTTAATTCATATGCAGCGATGGCTGAATCAACACCACCTGATAAACCAACTAATACTTTCATTATTTTTCTTCCCTTAATTTTCCACAAGTGTTATAGTGAGGACAATTTGTATCACATCCTGCAATCTTTCTAAGTTCGCTTGGTACAAATGCATCTATTTCCTCTTCATCATAACCTATTTGCATATTCTTATCAGATATAATTATAGGTCGCCTTAAGACACTTGGATTATCGCAAATAAACTTACATAAATCATCGGTAGAAATATTATCTAAATCAACTTCACTATCTCTTATAATCTTTGAACGTTTAGAGATAATATCATCGGTGCCATTTTCAGTACGTGATAATAAGTATTTAATTTCTTTATCATTTAACAAAGTGTTGAAAATATTTTTTTCAACATAAGGAATTTCTCTTTCTTTTAACCATTTTTTAACTTTTCGACATGATGCACATCCATGTGAAGTATAAATAACAACCATAACTCTATTTTAGCTAAACTAAGTAAAAACTTAAAGTCATTTTATCTACAAATAAACCAAAAAAAGAGCTATATTATAAGTAGTAGTTTATAAAAACATTTCAAAGAGAGATAGTGTTAGCTGAAAACTATTAGTGTCTTATAAATGAACTGGATATCGTAAAGCGGCGTTAACGCATTAAGAAGTAATTTGGGTGGCACCACGGATTTATTCGTCCCATGGAAGGTGCTTTTTTTATTGGAGGAAACTTATGAAAAGAATGTTATCAGGCATAAAGCCTACTGGTCAATTAACACTTGGCAATTATATAGGAGCGCTTAGAAACTTTGTAAAGTATCAAGATGAATATGAGATGATAGTCTTTATTGCCAATCTTCATTGTATTACCGAGTATCAAGAACCAGCACAACTTAGAAAAAATTTAACTGATGCGGTTGCCTTATATTTGGCATGTGGCCTAGATCCAAATAAGGCTACAATTTTCTTACAAACAGATGTTCATGAACATGCTGAACTTGGCTATATAATGGCATGTAATACTTATTTAGGTGAACTAAATAGAATGACACAATTCAAAGATAAAACAGCTAAAGGTGAAAAGAATTTAACAGCTGGTTTATATACTTATCCATGTTTAATGGCTGCTGATATTCTTTTATATAACGCAAACTATGTTCCAGTTGGTGAAGATCAAAAACAACATGTTGAACTTACAAGAGATATTGCCAATAGATTTAATAATAAATATGGTGAAACATTTGTTGTACCAGAACCTGTTATCGCTAAAGTTGGTGCAAGAATCATGTCTTTACAAGACCCAAGCAAGAAAATGTCTAAATCCGATGAAACAAATAAAGGTTGTATCTATCTATTAGATGATTTAAAAGTAGCAAGAAAAAAGATTATGTCAGCTGTAACTGATTCAGTAGGTATTATTCAATTAGATAAAGAAAATCAACCAGGCTTATATAATCTAATTGAAATAGCTTCTTCATTAACAAATAGAGATATGCAAGATATCGTAGATGAATTTAAGGATCAAGGTTATGGCAAACTTAAGGGCTATGTAGCTGATGTGGTATGTAATGAACTTGAACAAATACAAAATAGATACAACGATATACTTGCATCTCATACATTAGAAAAAGTATTAGCTGAAGGCGCAATCAAAGCTGATAAAATCGCCCATCAAACTCTTGAAGATGTTAAGAAAAAAGTAGGACTTGAAATAAAATACTAGTTCAAAGAACCGAAAGGTTCTTTTTTAATAAATAGATATCACATCATACCTTTATAATAAAGACATGATAATAAATGAACTTTTAAAAAAGAAAAAAATAAGCAGATACAAATTAAGTAAAGATAGTGGCGTGCCTCAAAGCACAATTTCAGATCTTTGTAATGGAAAAACCTCTATCGAAAATTGTTCTGTTGGAACCCTATATA
>CAVBAX010000211.1:0-2365 GCA_963593105.1 Candidatus Methanomethylophilaceae archaeon
AGTTTAAGGATATTAAGTTTGCGACAAACATGTATGAGGATAATGATTGTACTATCGTTAATAAAAAAGCTTGTAGGCAGGGTCTAATTGACGCTAAGAAGCTACTTGAAAAGTTAATTGATTTCTAAGAGGGTGCTATAATGGCATCCTTTTATTTTTTACAAACATTATATCTTTTGATAAAAAAATGTCTCCCCATGGGACACATCACTTGCGTGAGAGGTGCGGGGAGTCCTGTCACACATATAATATGCGATTTGACGGAAAATTGCAAGATGGTCATTGACCAGTCATACACATCTTGGAAAATATAAGCATGGATAGCCTGCAAATGCTTGAAATCAAATTTACCGTTTATCGGTTTGTCAAGCAGTTCCAGTAATCTAAGCATTGTCAGCTTCCGTTCAAATATGTGAAGCTTATCAAAATCTCTTATATCAAGCTTATTGATCAGTACATCTGTATCAGGATAACAATACTTTGTATCCGACATATTATACCTCGCTTAATATTTTAGTTCTCGCATCATCAATGCTCATGTTACCGCTCTTAATCTCCTGCAGCATGCTAAGATCACTGTCATTTAGCGTTAGACCTTCCAGCTTTAAGGTTGCAGCTACTTCTCTTATCTTCTCTTCATCCGTATATGATGATTTTGCCAGCTTAATAGAAAAAGGGATTCCTTCCTGTATAATCAACTGATTCAGTGCCATATTGATATACGTAGACATATTAAGGCCAAGCTTTTCTAAAATGTTTGTTGCATTTTCTTTTACACTCTCTGGTGTTCTCGCCTGAACAATTCCCATACTTTCCATAAAAGCACCTCTCTTTCTTGTATATTTATTATATGACACTGTCCATACACAGTCAATCGACAATTGCTTTTTTTAAAAGATCGCCCAGTAATGGCACAAGAATTATTCGAGGCAAAAAATTTTTTTCTCACTCAGCGGGGATCGTATCCTCTTTTTCATGAATGTCTTCTTCATAGCTTCCTTTAACCATTTCAAAGAATTTAACTTGGGAATTGATAAAAACATCCATCTTTGAATTATGATACAGGTATGCCCACCTAAATCCTGAAGCAGGAGAGCTTATTACAGCTAAATATCCTTTTGCCTGTTTACCATCAATCAATAGTTTTACTTCGCCAAAGTCATATTCAAACCTTTGACCATATGGATACTCTTGTTTAATGTAAGCTTCCTTATTCTTGTTTCTTTTTTCATTAATCTTATTACTTATAGTAGTAAGACCAATATCATACCCAGAATCTACTATTAACTGATGAATTTGAGACTTGGATAATTTCTGTTTATGATGGTTACCAAGCCTTTCATTCTTCTTTTCTTCATCAGCTAGAATTTGATCAAGTAATGAATCTATTTCTTCATTGTACTTAAAAGCTTTCCTATTACTGATGTCATACCTAGGCTCTTCAACGATTGATTCGATAACTGCCCGTTGATTGGATACTTGATTCTCATCTATAAGGGAAGATATATCATGTTCATACTTCTCAATATACTTTGAGACAGTATTCCTAGACACACCTAAGAGCTTGGATATTTTCCTTATACTCATTCCCCTAAGATGAAGATCAATGATTTCGTATTTGTTCATTTGTCTAATCACCTTTCTGATTAACCCCCTTTACTTTCAATGGTAAAGGAATGAAAAAAATGTGGCTCACTTTTCGATTGAGATTTCAATCAAAAGTGGCTCACATTTAAATTAACAAATACACTCGATTACAAACATTATAAGGGGGTGCGGACATAATCTTGGACTAGAAAAGGATAGATTATGTACACAAAAGAAGAAAAAGAAAAGGCGATTAATTTATATATTAAATATGGTTTAAAACCATCGCCTGTTATTCATGAATTAGGTTATCCTAGTGAGAATGCTTTACGTAATTGGTATAAACAATACCAAGAATCTGGTAACTACTACGATCACAAATTAAGAAGAAGCAAATATAGTCAAGAAGACAGAAAGAAAGCGGTTGATTATTATTTAACTCATGGAAGAAATGCCGCTTTAACTAGACGCACATTAGGATACCCTTGTAAACCAGTATTAACTGACTGGCTTAGTGAAGATGTCGAAGACTTTAAGCCATCACCACTAATGGGCAAACATTTTGTAAAATATAGCCAAGAAGAAAAGAAGGAAGCCGCAATAGATATGGCTATAAGGAATGATAACGTGACTAAGATGGCTAAAGAAAAGAATGTTTCTAGGATGTCTTTATACAATTGGAATAAAGAGCTTGTTTCTGATGATTTGAATAAAAAAATAAGTGATGACAAGAAACAATATGAAAATACTGTTGAATCGCTTAAAAACGAAATAGCAT
>CAVBAX010000212.1:0-2357 GCA_963593105.1 Candidatus Methanomethylophilaceae archaeon
CTGTATTTGTTTGGAAGAAAGTATCATCTTCATTAATAATTCTTTTTGTTACAACTGATTGATTATATGGAATTCCTGCAACAGAAGCTTGAACAGTTCCAGATGAAGAAGAAACAATATATTTAGAATTTTTCGCAAACATTGAATTTGTTGCATACAAAACATTCTTATAAGAATTGGTTTCATCGTCAGATACATATTCTCCCACATTCTTAGAAGGAATTTCGATATATTTATTTAACACACTTTCATCATCAGCATCGATAACATCAGTGGTGCCACCTGCGTTAGAATTAACAAGTTTAATGACAAATCCACCAGATGCTCCAAGAAAAATTAAACCAACAAGTCCAGCGATAATCCTTTTTTTCATAATTTAAATCTTTCTAGCAGTTTAAAAAAACGCATTAATATCATATATTATTTTTAAATAAAATAATACTAATTTAAGTTTTTATTAAAATAAATGTCATTATTTTTGCTTATGCTTAATTAAATTATTAACTTCAAAAATAAAGGAAGTCCAAAATTAATTTCAAAAATGTTAAAATAAAATATATCAGTTGCTCAAGAAAGGAGTTATAACAATGGCAACTGTTGCTACTGAAAGGATTCATAAAAAATCCAAACATCTTACTATTGATGATCGTGAGTCATTATATCAATGTTTAAAACGAGGTTTAAATCTTACTGATACAGCTAAATATCTTCATTGTGATATTTCTACAGTTAAGTATGAAGTTGACAGAAACAAATCTTTAAAAGTAAATGGTGCTTATAAGAACAAATGTGGTCATAAAAACGAATGTCACCTTCATAATACATGTGGTAATTCTAAATGCACAAGAGAATGCCGTATTTGTCCTGCAACAAATATTAGTTGTAATACATTTTGTAGTGACTTTGATTTAAAGCCACATTGTAAAAAGTTGAAGCATCTTTGTGGTGTATGTAATGGATGTCCTTCTTTCACTGATTGTAAGTTAAATAAGTACATCTATAATCCAACTGAATCACAAAAGAAATATGAAGATAATTTAAAAGATGCTCATTCTGGTGAAAGAATCACTCCAGAAGAATTAACTGAATTTAGTGAGTTTTTAATTCCTCTAGTGAAACGGAATCTATCTCTAATGGCAATAAAATCTCAATGTCCTGATGAGTTTCCTTACTCTATTCAAACAGTTTATAACTGGATTGATAATGGATTAATAAAAGGATTAGATAATTTACATTTGCCTAGAAAAATGCGATATAAGCAAAGAAAAAGCAAGAAAGATATAGAATCATCAAAAGATCGTAGCCATCTCTTAAATAGAACTTATGACATATTTCTACAATATATAACTGATAATCCATATACTGATGTAGTTGAATTAGATAGTGTTGAAGGAGGTGAACATAAATCATTTATTATGACCCTTCTATTTAGAAAATCTAACTTCATGCTTGCATTTAAGCTTAAGGATCATTCTTCTGATAGTATTGTAGAAACATTCAATAAAATTAAGAATGATATAGGTGATGATATGTTTGCCAAATACTTTAGTTGTATTTTAACAGACAGAGGAAGTGAATTTACTAAACCTGACCTAATAGAGAAAGCTTTAAATTCAGATAATAAAATATGTAAAGTCTTCTATTGTGATGCAAGACAAAGCCAACAAAAAGGAAAGATCGAGAAGAATCATGAAGAACTTCGCAAGATCTTTCCTAAAGGATTTGATTTTAATTTAATAAATCAAGATCAATTAAATTTGGCGTTAAATCATATTAATAATTATCCTTAGCTATTCTAAACGATAAAACACCTTACGAATTATTTTCTGTCCAAGTAAGTCCTCTCTTACTTGAACTAAACAATTCTAAGAAGATATATTTTAAGAATTTATTATTAAAACCAAAACTAATAAAGACTAATAAATAATCTTCTTATAAAAAGAATAAAATGAAGCAACTGATATAGAATACACAGCTATATAATTTTTGAAGTTAATATTAGAATTCAATTAAATGATAATATTACCTTACTTTTATCATGCTCATTTATTGGTTTTTACACCTTCATAATAGTATAAATCTATATTTTTTTCAAGTTCATTATCAGTAAGCAAAACCATCAAGTTATAAGATTTACCCTATTTTTGAAGTTAATATTATACTTTTTAATTTACAGCTTTAATTTTTGAAGTTTATAATTTAATTTAGCTAATCTTCATCATAGTCGTCATCGTCATCATCATCTTCGTCTTTATGAATTAATTTATCAATAGGATCAAAACAACAATAGAAGACAGGAATAGTGATAAATAAGAACCACCATGGATGCCATAAAGAATATCTCATACCTAAGAAAC
>CAVBAX010000213.1:0-2352 GCA_963593105.1 Candidatus Methanomethylophilaceae archaeon
ATATCGCCCTGCTTAACATCACTACTTGCCTTAGCTGGCCTATCATTTATCAAAAGGCGGCCATTTAAAGCCAATTCTTTACCAATAGTGCGCTTTTTTAAAATACGTGCAACCTTTAAATACTTATCTATTCTCATCTTTTCACTTCTTCTAGCTTATCTGTAAGCTTCAATATCTTTTCTACCGCATCTTTTTGATTAGTAATATATAACTCAAGTTGATTATTCTTATAGGCAATCTTTATATCCTTGCTAATTTGATTACATGTTTCAAACAGTTTAACACCATCGATAGTATCTGAAAATTCTTTACTTAAGATAATTGTGAATAAACCATTCTTGTTAATAATCTTGCTTATATAGTTTAAGCTATACATTAACTCTAATTTCTTCTTTTCAAATAAAGACTTAACTTCTTTAGGCAAATGACCATACTCATCTTCAACCTTTAGATAATACTTTAATAAATCATCCTTATTATCAATCATATCAAGTTCATGATACATATTTAATTTCTCATAATCATTATCCGCAAAACTTTCTGGAATATATGATTCAAGCCTTACATTAATAACCGCTTTATTTTCCTTAGGTTCTTCTACACTAGAAGGATCTTTTTGTTTCTTGATAGCCTTATTTAACATTGCCAAATATAAATCCAAGCCAACATTATCAATAAAACCCGATTGTTTAGGTCCAAGCAAATCACCAGCACCTCTAATTGTTAAATCACGCATCGCAATCTTATAGCCGCTACCCAAAGTGGTAAATTCTTTGATTGCCTCAAGCCTTTTTATAGACACTTCCTTTAATTGTTTCTTTTCAGGAATCAATAAATAGGCATATGCCACTCTATCACTTCTACCAACTCTACCCTTTATTTGATAAAGTTGCGCCAAGCCAAAGTTTTGCGCATTATCAATAATGATAGTATTGGCATTTGGAATATCAAGACCTGTTTCCACAATAGTTGTACAAACCAAAACATTGATTTCATTATTGTAGAACCTTAGCATTACATCTTCAATTTGTTCCTTAGACATTTGCCCATGAACCACATCCACATTAGCGTATGGTATTTCTTTGCTTAATTTATTAGCAACCCTATCAATTTCTTCAACATTATTGAATAAATAGAAAACCTGACCATTTCTTTCGAGTTCTCTTAAAATAACTTCTTTTATTAAATTTTCTGACTTAGAAACCACATAAGTCATAACTGGATATCTATTCATCGGCGGAGTATCTAAAGTTGAAAGTCCTCTAATTCCAATTAAAGACATTTGTAAAGTTCTTGGAATTGGCGTAGCCGACAAAGATAAAACATCAATTGACTCTTTTAGTTCTCTAATTCTTTCTTTATGTTCTACACCAAATCTTTGTTCCTCATCAATAATTAAAAAGCCTAAGTCTTTAAATTTTACGTCTTTAGATAAAATACGATGGGTACCAATTAAAATATCCACCTTACCTAAAGCTAAATCATTTAAAATCTCTTTTTGACTTTTTTCATCAACAAATCTATTTAAAATTTCAACTCTAACCGGAAAATCCTTTAAACGGGATTTGAAAGTTTTAAAATGTTGCAAAGACAAGATAGTAGTAGGACATAAATAAGCCACCTGCTTACCATTATCAACTGCCTTAAAAGCGCCACGCAAAGCAACTTCCGTCTTGCCAAAGCCAACATCGCCACATAAAAGTCTATCCATTGGCTTACTAGATTCCATATCAGCTTTAACTTCATCAATTGCCTTTTGTTGATCAGGTGTTAAATCATAGATGAAAGTATTTTCAAATTCTTTTTGCATACTAGAATCGCCCTTACACGCAAAACCAATGTCACCATCTCTTTTGGCATATAAAGTAACTAAGCGTTCTGCTAACTCTTCAACATTTTCTTCTACTCTTTTCTTAGTCTCAATCCATTCTTTTGAACCTAATTTATGAAGCTTAGGTACAGCTCCTTCCTTAGATACATATTTTCGAACAAGCGAAAATTGTGATAAAGGAACAAGTAATTCTGCATTACCCTTATAGATTATTTTTAAATAATCTAAAGTTATACCATTTACCTCTCTTTTTTCAATCGCCACATATTGGCCTATACCATATTGATCATGAACTACATAGTCACCTGGTTTTAATTCCTCATAAGAATTTAAAGTACGAGCCTCAGCATATTTAGACGCAAATCTTCCACTATGTTTTCTTTGTTTAAATAGTTCATCTGCTGTATAAACTATTAAATCATCATATTTAAAACCACCAAAAACATAAGATGTCAAAATATTGATTCCACTTTTAAAAGAACCAGTATATATACTATATTTAATATGTCCTCTATTTAAGG
>CAVBAX010000214.1:0-2336 GCA_963593105.1 Candidatus Methanomethylophilaceae archaeon
TATAATTGTATTTAAGAGGGCTACTTTGGTCTATTAGACTAAGGCAGCCTTTTTTGTATGCCGGGCGAGGCATATATCTTGGAGGTGCAAGTCCTCTGTGGGGATTATCATCGCAGTAGTCAACCACTAGCCAATATCAAGGGTGTCTATCGTGAGATGGAATCTGAAAGAAGATGGAGGCAAAGTTTTGGTCCAAGGAACACGAACTACAAGCGAGGCCAATAAGCATGGATAAGTGTGCAAAACAACACAAAGTCCAATTGACTGCGGATTAGAAATATGTGCTTATAGGTAAATGTAGTGGATATATGAAACGAAAGATATATGACCATATCCCGGGAGGTCTCACATAGGTTTCATTAGCCGAGTTAATAACGAATTGTGAGAAGTCAGCAGAACCCATAGTAGTGAAGAAGTTTCGTAATGGAAATGGAGCGAAGGGGTGAATCAAATTGAATTGTTATTCTTTGATTCAAATGTATGAATAGCTTAACAGTAATTATCCGTGTTGGTTTAACTACCTTAAGGTAAGAGCTATTCAAGCGAATGTAGAAAGGAAACAAGAAAGTAATGTCAAAACTATTAGAAGGAATTTTATCTGAAGATAATATAGCTTTAGCTATAAAACAAGTTAAAGCTAATAAGGGTAAACCCGGTGTTGATAAAATGACTGTTGATGAGATTGAAGACTACTTTAGGGAAAATGGTGAAATAATTAAATCTAAGATAAGATGTAGAAAATACAAACCTAGTCCTGTTAGAAGAGTTGAAATCCCAAAAGGTGATGGAACAAAAAGACCACTTGGTATACCTACTGTAAAAGATAGAGTTATTCAACAAGCTATAGTACAAGTTATAAGCCCAATGTGTGAAGAAAGCTTCTCTAATTACTCTTATGGTTTTAGACCAAATAGAAGATGTGAGGATGCGATACTTAAAGCACTTGAATACTTTAATGATGGTTATGATTGGTTAGTTGATTTAGACTTATCTAAATTCTTTGATAATGTAAATCAAGATATCTTAATGATACTTGTACATAACATAATCAAAGATGGTGATACAGAGTCTTTAATAAGAAAGTTTCTTCAAAGTGGCGTCAATATCGGAGGTACCATTAGCCAAACCGATAAAGGAACACCACAAGGTGGTAATATCTCACCACTTTTAGCTAACATCTATTTAAACGAATTAGATAAAGAGTTAGAGAAAAGAGGGTTAAGGTTTACACGTTATGCAGATGATGTATTAATTTGTGTTAAATCTGAAGTTGCCGCTAATAGAGTTATGGCATCTGTAACTAAATGGTTAAAAGAGAAACTAAGAGTCGAGGTAAACGTTACTAAGACTAAGGTTGATAGACCTGGTGGTATTAAGTATCTAGGATTTGGTTTCTATAAGAAAGAAAATACATATAGACCAAAACCACATATTAAATCCATTAAGAAGTTTAAAAAGAAACTTCATGATGAATCTATAAGAAGTGTTTCAACATCTATTGCCTACAAGATTTCTAGATTAAATCCTATCATTAGAGGTTGGATTAATTACTTTAGAATCTGTGATATGAAGAAATGTATGAGCAGACTTGATGGATACTTAAGGACAAGACTTAGAATGTGCATTTGGAAACAATGGAAAAATCCTAAAACTAGGGTTAAAAGACTATTACAATGTGGATTCAAGGAAGGGGAAGCTAAAGCTTGTGGCAATTCAAGAAAAGGATACGTAAGATGTGCAAACACATTTTTACATAACGCCTTACCAAATAAAACATTTACCAAAGCAGGTCTAGTCTCATTACTTGACTATTATCAGTTACAACATAGCTTTTAAGTAAATTTGAAACCGCCCATTGCCGAACGGCACGATGTGGTGGTGTGAGAGGTCGGAAGTAAACTTATTGTTTACTTCCTCCTACTCGATTATATTTTCTGTTTTCTGCCTCCCACCATTTTATCCTATTCACGCTTTGCTCCTATATTCCAGCACAGGGGTGGTGGAGTAGTGCGGAGTGGATGAACACGGAGGGAGAAGAACAGTAAGAAGTACAAACTAAGAGGCAAAATATATGAACATAATATTACTATCCGGTGGATCCGGTAAGCGTTTGTGGCCGCTATCCAATGATATCCGCAGTAAGCAGTTTATAAAGATATTTAAAAGAGATGATGATACATACGAATCCATGGTTCAGAGAATGTATCGCCAGATTAAAAAAGTGGATTCAGATGCAACCGTGACAATTGCCACATCTAAGACACAGGTATCAGCTATCCATAATCAGCTGAATGAGGAAGTGGGTATTTCTGTAGAACCATGTCGTCGTGATACAT
>CAVBAX010000215.1:0-2328 GCA_963593105.1 Candidatus Methanomethylophilaceae archaeon
TACAAAATAGAAATGCTAGAATTAATGGTTCATTGGTACAAATTAACTTTGTTAATGGAACAAGTGATTCAAGCAATGCAGGAAAGACATATAATTGTAGCTCTAATTCCAATAGCATCACTTGTTACGTATACAAGTCTTCATCAAGTGGAGATGACACATCAACAAAAGGAACTATTATAAGCATTTCTTCAATTAGATCATACTTTGATGGCAATAGTTTTGATGAAATAAAGGCCAAAGTTCAAGATTATTTAAATAGACAAGGTTTCAATAATATTATTTTTAATTCAGTAGAAAAAGATGGTAATTATGTTTCAGAAATTTATGTAGGAAACAAAAAGCATACAAGTGCAGCCTCTTATGATACTTCTAGTAATATAACTGTATATATCGCGTATCCTAAAAATTAATAGAAAAAAACAATTACTAGTCCAATTTAAAAGATATCTGGATAGTGTAAATTAATCTGTGTAAGTTGTTAAAGTACATGATTTAACTGCTTATACAGATTTTTTAATCGCTTAAATAATGATGTTTAAAAACAATTGCATAATTTATAGGATAAAGTCTAAACTCAAATTAATATCACTTGTCATTCTTAATTATCCATTTTCCACCTTTATCTGGACCATTGCGTTCAATGATATCTTTATCTTTCAAATCAGATATGTATCTTGCAATCGTTCTATCGGACACATCTAATGCTTTTCTTAACTCATCAATGGAAGCATTTGGATTTAATGAAATTAATCTTAATATCTCATAAACTTTAGCAAGTTTCTTCCTAGAATACTCAGGTAAAAGTTTTTTATGCTTTCATTTGGATTTTCTATAACATTTTTATAGTCTTCCATTTTCATTTTTAATAAAAGAGTTACCTGATTTAGATTTGTATCTTCGATTAAGTCCAGTTTAACCTTTAGATTTCCACACCTCAAGAATTGTTGGAAATCCAGATCCGGCATTATCACCAAATCCAACAAGTTAAGCATGGTTTGCATATAAGGATTTCTTGATTTTGGATTGCCTTCACGATAAATATCTTCTATTTCTGAATTATAATTCCATATGAAACAAGATATATTTTTGTTTGAGACTTTGAAGAAACTGCAATTTTTGCCTATTTACACTTTAAAGAATCTGCAGCTATCTGTTAAAAACGCCCATAGAATGGCGGTTTTGCTTAATTGCGCAAAAAGAGTAAATTAGTGATGCTAACCATAATCCTAAAGTAGGTGCGAATAAATTGACTTTTTATGAGTAAATCGTCTAAATGTGTATTTTTCTAATAGATTTAGACGATTTACTACTTTAATTCAAAATTACATTAGTCCATACATATCTCTCATTATAAGTTTGCCAGTATTGGTCTTAAAGATATTATTATAGGCATTTTTAATTGCCCTTTGATCTAAGCCATTTTCATATAAGTTAACAATAAAATCTGCCTCTACTAGTATTTGATAATCTAAACCATCAATATCAGTATAAGTATGATGATGACCGATTAAATACTTTATTCGTTCAATAATTTTAGGTTCGAACCCCAATTTATTTAACATAACTTCAGCTATTGAAGGTCCTTCTATTTCTTGCAAGTTACCTGCACAACTTCCATATTTTTCTTCGCATACATGAATACCAATATCATGAGTTAAAGCTGCGGCTTCCAATATAAATAAAGTATCATTATCTAAACCTTCACATTCTCCAATTAGTTTTGCATATGAATGCACCTTACTAAAATGTTGAATTCTTTTAGGATCATTTTTATCATACTGAATCATTTCTAAATATAGTTTATTTAACATGTCTCCTCCTTTAAAAAGTACCCTAATTAAAGGGTACTAAACATTAAATTTGCTTTTCTAACTCAATTAGATTTTCTTCCATAGTAGAAGCGATAGAACTTAAACAACCATCTTCAAATGGTGAAATTAAACCTGCTTCTTTTACGATTTGGACAAATGATTTTGTACCACCAATACTACAAATATGTAAATAATCCTTAAAGTAATTAGGATCATTATTTAAGAAACGCTTATAGAATTGTAAAGCACAAACTTGAGCCAAAGTATAGTCAATATAATAGAAAGGTGATTGGAAAATATGACCCTGTCTATAGAAATAACCACCTTTTTCAAGTAATGGAAATTCTTTATAATCAATATCAGGCTTATACATCTTCTCTAGCTTTCTCCATGTACTCTTTCTCTCTTCAGCAGTCATCTCTGGATGCTTATATACTTCATGTTGGAAGTGATCTACTAAACAGCCATAAGGCAAGAAAGTAAGAGCGCCTGCTAACTCATGATACTTATACTT
>CAVBAX010000216.1:0-2316 GCA_963593105.1 Candidatus Methanomethylophilaceae archaeon
CTCTTAAACTATCCAAGATAAAACTATTCAATTCACCAAATTCATTACGAAAATTTAAACCAGTCTCACTTCCTTTTTTGCCATTGTATAAAGGTATTAAAATGCCAACTACGATATAAGAAAATAAAGCTAATAAACCACAATATATATTAAAGTTACCAATAAAAATTACCATAATTAAAGAAGTTAAAAACGCAATAGCGATTGGTGAAATAGTATGAGCATAAAATACTTCAAGTAATTCAATATCGGTTGTAATAATTGAAATTAAATTACCCTTGTCTTTACCATCTAATTTAGCAGGACAAAGTTTTCTTAAAGACGCAAATACTTCATGGCGAATTATTGCCAATAACTTAAACGCAATGAAGTGATTACAATATTGTTCTGCGTAATGTAATACGCCTCTTAATAAAGCAATTATAATCATTATCACTAGAATATTATGAACACTATTCCCTTTTATTGCCATACATAAACTAGTACTAGCAAGTATTGTTAAAAAGATAGCACATAAATAGCCAATTGTTCCAAGAATTATGGCTAGTAACATGATTAAAAGTAAAGGTTTGATTAAAACAATCAAACTAGTCATTATTGAAAAAGCGCTTCTTCTTTTATTCATTTATCTCACCTCTTCCATAGTTCTCTAATTGTATTTGGCTATTATAAACACAAGCATATTCCCTGTTTAATTCAATAAGTTGTTTATGTCTTCCTTCTTCTTTGATTAATCCATCTGATAAATAATAAATCTTATCTGAAGAAACAACATTAGCTAAACGATGCGATATTAAAATAACAGTCTTTTCTTTAGCTAAATCTTTAATTACTTTCATAATTATTTCTTCTGATTCAATATCAATATTTGAAGTTGCTTCATCAAAAATATAAATACTTACATTTTCTTTGAGTAAAGCTTTTGCAAGCACAAGTCTTTGTGCTTGACCGCCTGATAGATTACTTGCTTTTTCAAGTAATTTGGTATTCAAACCATCTTGACTATTTAAAAAACCTAGTAAATTAACTTTTTCTAGCACTGCTTCCATTTCTTGTCTTGAGGCATTAGGCTTTGCCATTTTAAGATTTTCTAAAACTGTGCCTTTAAATAAATAAGAATTATGTTTAACTAGTAATACATGTTTTAATAAATCTTCTTCATTAATTTCTTTAAGTGAAGTTGAACCAATTAAAATATCTCCTGTATAGTTTTTATTTTTGCCACTTAAAAGTGATGCAATTGTAGACTTGCCACATCCGGACTTTCCAACAATAGAAATAAAACTATGTGCTGGTATTGACATATTTATACCTTTTAATATTGGTCTATTTTCTTCATATGCAAAACAAACATTTTTAAATTCAATATTTAATGGTTCATCTTTTATCTTTTCTTGTTTATCATAAGTTTCTTCTAAATCTAAGATTTTAAAAATCTTATCAGAAGCAGCCATACCATTCATCGCAATATGAAAATATGATCCTAAAAGTCTAAGTGGTAAAAAGAATTCAGAAGCTAAAAGCACAATACATAAAGTTCCTGATATTGAAATATTGCCTTTGATAAATTCTGATATCGAAGTTATCATGCCAATAGCTGCTCCACCATAGGCTACAATGTCCATAACACTTGTTGAGTTTAACTGCATGGTTAAAACTTTCATAGTTATATTGCGAAACTGTTCAGATTCCCTATCCATTTCATCAGCCTTTTTTTGATCAGCTTGATATATTTTTAAAGTTGTTAAACCTTGTAGGTTTTCTAAAAAAGAATCGCCAAGGCCTGTATAAATACTCCAATATTTATTTAGTAATCTTTTGGCAATTTTTTGAACCACCACAATTGAAATAGGAATAAGAGGTACACATATCAAAAGAACAATGCTAGCTTTAAAACTGATTTTTTTTAAAATAACAAATAAAGTAATAGGCGCTAATAAACTATAGAAAAGTTGCGGTAAATATTTTCCAAAATAAGTTTCAAGTTGTTCGACACCTTCAGTTGATACTTGTACTATTTCGCTAGTCGCAACTTTTTCATTATATGAAGAACCAAGTCTTAACATTTTTTCATAAATCTTTTCTCTTAATGTTCTTTTTACATCAGCTGAGGCAAGATAGCTCATTTTGGTGATCATCTTATCACAAATAAATTTAACAATTATAACTGCTATAAATTTAAAAATAGCGATTTTAATTATTTCTTGATTTAAGGTATTTAAATATAATCTTTCAATTAAATCAGCTAATGTAAAAACCATTACTACTTGGCTAATTAAATTAAGCCATTGAAATAGTATTACATAGATAATATAT
>CAVBAX010000217.1:0-2270 GCA_963593105.1 Candidatus Methanomethylophilaceae archaeon
GCCATATGGATGTTCATGATCTGGATGTTTACTGGAAACTTTAAAACCAAATAAACTCGCAAGATTTGAACCCATATCAGACAAATTATTTAAGCCATCAGCTCTAATAGCTTGACTATTAATGATAAAAGATACTATAAGTTTAAATATCACTAAAACAAGGTTACAAACAATACAAAAGATAGACATCATAATGCCTATTTTTTCTCTAGATTCATCTTTTATAAATAATTTCTTTAATAACTTATACATAAAATAAAAAGTTCGAATTAACGAACTTTACTCTTCTTCTTTATACTTGATAACTAAATGACGTTTATTACCCTCTCCGATTGATACGGTCTCAACGTTCTTGAAATCTTGTAAATATTGATGAATAACCTTTCTTTCATCACTTGGCATAGGATCAAGTTCAGCATCGATATGTGACTTAGCTACTTCTTTAGCAACCTTGTTGGCAATACCCTTTACTTTTCTATAGCGATCTTCTTTATAGTGATTTACATCCACGATAACATTGATTCTCTTTTTAAATGTCGCATTAACGGCAGCCTTTAATACAGTTGAAATAGCCCTTAAAGTTTGACCATTTTTGCCAATAATGATGGCATTATTTTCAGCATCTAATACAACACGATATAAATTAGATTCATCAGCTTGTTTTTCAATAATAATTTCAATTGAAACACCTTGATTAAGTTCAGTAAAATAAGCACCTAAATAATCAAAAATAAATTCTTTAACATCACTTGGAGTATAAGCTGAAATAGTAACACTATTACCAATACCTAAGAAATGCTTTTCTTCATTAGTTACTTCATATGTGATATCTTCTAATTTGCAACCTTGGCTTTCACAAATATTATTCAATACTTCTTCTAGCGTCTTACCTGTATATTCTTTCATAATTACTCCTTATGTGACAATCTATCAATAACAATTGACTTAATAATATTGATTACTGAATAAATCAAATAATAAAGCGATAAAGCTGTTGGCCATGATAACATAATCACACCAATGAAAGCAGTCATACCATATGTCATAAACACAGTACTATCAGCTGGCTTTTCATAATGTTTATGTTTCTTTTCAGCTTCCTTTTTAGCTCTTGAATTAGCCAACCATCTTACAATACTTACAGATAATAATTGGAAGACAATCATAAGCACAAAGATGGCAATTAAAACCCAAGCTTTTTGCGCAAATGCTTCTCTAGGAGTTAAATCAAGTGAATAACCCAAGAAAGAACCATTTTTAACAGCTTCACTTCTTCTAACAGCAGCATACATACTAATTAAAACTGGGAATTGAATAAATTGTACCAGCATCGCTGTCATAGGGTTTACACCAAATTTTTGATAAACCTTTTGCATCTCCATGGCTGCCTTTTGTTGGCTAGCTTGGTCAGTTCTGCCCTCATATTTCAATTGAATTTTTTGAATTTCTGGTTGAACTTCTTGCATCTTTTGCATAGCGACATTTGACTTAAATGTAAGTGCTAAAATAATTGCGTTTAAAACAAGTGTAACAATACTAATTGCCCAGAAAACACCAACATGATTACTTAAATAATTTATAGCTTGTGCTAATGGATAAGTTAGGATTACAGTTAAAAAACCATCCTTAGTAACTTCGCTAACTGGTGTAGATAATGAAATTAGCTCTGAGCTATTACTACAACCACTTAGAAACAATAGTAAAAAAATAGAACTTAATACAATTGTTAGTTTCTTTTTATTCATATATTCAGATCTCCTTGACCATACTAAAACATTATAACTTTTTTGATTAGCTTTTCCAAACTCTTTTGATTATCTTGGAAATTATAATTTAGATAATTCTTTCTAGCGATAACAATCAAATCAACTTTACTATTATCAAAATCATAAAAGTTTGCGAACATCATCCTAATTTGACGCTTAATTTTATTGCGCACAACCGCATTACCAAGCTTTTTAGAAACGGAAATGCCAACACGGGAATGTTCTTCTTTTCTTGGGCTAGCATAAATAATAAAACTATCATTTGCGACACTATGTTTTTTACTAATAATCAAAGAAAAATCTTCATTTTTTCTTACTCTATATTTTTTTATCATAATAAGTTTTAAAAAAGCCACTACATTGTGGCTTTTAATTTAAGCAGATAATACCTTTCTTCCCTTAGCGCGACGTCTAGCGATAACCTTACGGCCACCAACTGTCTTCATACGAGCTCTAAAGCCACAAGTATTTTGGTGCTTTCTTTTACTAGGCTGATAAGTTCTT
>CAVBAX010000218.1:0-2249 GCA_963593105.1 Candidatus Methanomethylophilaceae archaeon
ATGATTTAATTCTCATAAGATTATCATAGATATCAGCTTTACCAAGAAGATTCATACCACCATGCCAACACAAGTCATCATCAATAACCGCAAAATGTTCATTTAGTTCATCTTTAACAATAACTTCTATACCAACATCTCTTAGGTTTTTAACCATTTTATAAAAATCGCCAACATTATTAAATAGTGTTCCATCAGGATTTAAAGTAATAACTGTTATCTGACACTTCGCTATTATCTTTGAATTTGTAATATAGATAAACCTATCAATTTTATCTTCACTGATATAAGGGCTAGAAATAATAATTCTACTATTAGCTTCAATCAAATCCCTTTCAAAGACATCATTATAATTGTTAGAATCAAATATCGCATTAGCTTTTTGTTTTTCTAATTGAACATCACAAATCAAATCATAACCTAAACGTTTATATGTTTTAAGCCGTTTTAAATACATATTTTCAAACACTTTTAAATGTGAGTCAACATAATCATAAACAATAACATCTTTCTTATTCTTATAGTTTCTATTAACTCTACCTATGTATTGTTCAAGCCTACCGCCAAAGGAAACAGGACAAGCCAGCATTAATGTGTCAAGTCTTGGAAAATCAAATCCTTCACCTATCTTTTGTCCAGTCGCAACTATAATCACACTCTTATTGTCAGGAATATCTTTTAATCCATTAATAATGTTGCTGTTTTTAGAATCACTATTATCGCCATACAATAAAAATACATAATCAGCATCATTTGTTAAGTCATCATATAGGCACTTAGCTTGTTGCTTATACTTGGTAAGCATAAGAACTGTTCTACCGTTTTTAATAGCCTCTTTTGTATTGTCTACAATCATTTCATTTCTAGCCTTATTATTAGCGATTAGTTGATAAGAAGAATTGATATCTTTTTGTTCATCGCTTGTATATACAACTCTTGTGAATACTGGATAAACATAATGATTTATACCCTGTCTACTTATATTTTCTTTAGACGTATAGCTATGTCTTATTGGTCCTAATAAAAAATAAATTATCTTTTCTAAATTATCGCTACGCATAACAGTAGCACTTACACCATAAACATATCTAGCATTTATTTTATTCATTACTTCTATTGAAGTAACAGATCCACAATGATGGCATTCATCCATTATCACCATGCCATAATTATTTTCTAAATTCTTATTGGCAATAGAACCAATCATCGCGATATCAATAATACCTGTAAGAGTATTTTTGTTACTACTTAAAACACCAATATGGTTACTTAGATTTTTTATCTTGCCACCCTTTGTTTTATATGTTGGCATAGGCTCATTGACAATTAGAAACCTTCTTAATTCACTTGTCCATTGTTCTAACAAACTCTTACTTTGAACAAGAATTAAAGTGCTAACTTTTCTTTTAGCAATCAAATAACTACTTACTACTGTTTTTCCAAAACCAGTTGTGGCATTAAGAATGCCATGGTCATTTTCCAACATCTTATTAGCAGCTAAATCTTGATAAGCGTATAAATCACCATTAAAACTAACTCTTATAGGCTTACCTTTTTCTCGCTTATCTTCAATATCAATTTCTATATTAGCTTCTATACATTTTTGAATCAAAATTTCTTTTAAGCCCCTAGGAAGTCTAATATAACCATCAATATCCTTGCCCATATAAATCGTAGAAAAATTATTATAGTTTGAATAACCCATACGCTTATTTTTATAAAAAACAGGATTATCAAAAGTAGCTAACGCTCTGATTTGATTTGATATTCTTGGTGTCAGATTCAAAGCATCAACATATATGCCATCACTTAGTACAATATGTAATTTTCCTACTACATCAAATTTTGAAAACTTTTGTTCCTTTTTCCAAGGTTTACCTCTTTGAAATTGTGAAAGTAAAGCGGTATTTTGATTAATCTCAAGACTCCACTCCCTAACATGATTTTTAACATCTTCTGAAGATAATTTTGTTGTCTTATTTAATAGCACATCCCATTGATCACTATAAGCATTAAAATCATCATCCACAAAAGCACTATTGCCATTTTTCAAAGCCCGCCCTTGAAGCGGTAAAGCAATTAAACTACCAATGCCATCTGAAAAATCTTGGCAAGGGTACATACGATCATAATATTTAAAAGATTTTAGATTAATCTCTGTTTTACCTTTTTCTAATAAGAGAAAGCCAAAATTACGAGCTAAAGAAGAAGAAATGGGCTTATTAAAAAATATCCAAAGATGTCCACCC
>CAVBAX010000219.1:0-2232 GCA_963593105.1 Candidatus Methanomethylophilaceae archaeon
AATAGAAGATAGATACTTATGCAAAGAATATGGTTATCTTAAGGTTTATATAAAAGAAGATGATTACTTATTTGTGTTAGATGATATTTGTAATATTAGTAATAGTCATTTTAAATTAGCTACCAGCGGCAGCAGGTTCGAATCCATATGTTTAAGTAAGCAAGATTTTCCTATTGTGATAAGAAACTATAAAGAAGGTGACTTTATTAAAATGCGATATGGTACCAAAAAGGTTAATAGGTTCTTTATTGATAATAAAATAGGCCATAAGGATAGAAAGATGTGGCCTGTTATGTTAAATAGTAAGGGTGATATTGTTTTAGTGCCTGGTATAGGGTGTGATAAATATCATTATTGTCCAAATGCTAAGTTGTATATGATAAAATTATAAAGTTAATTAAAGGTGCATATTATGAATAAAGATGTAAAAAAAATATTAATCACAAAAGAAGAAATTGAAAAAAGAGAAGCTGAATTAGCTAAACAAATTAGTGAATATTATGCTAGTAGAAACTCAATTCCAGTTGTAGTTGGTTTATTAAAGGGTTCAGTTCCATTTATGATGGGTATTATGATGAAACTAGATATTGATTGTGAGATGGATTTCATGGATGTGTCTAGTTATTCTGGTACAAATTCTATTGAAGTAAAGATTGTTAAAGATATTGAATCACCAATTGTTGATAGAGATGTCTTAATTGTAGAAGATATTGTAGATACTGGTAAGACTTTAGATAAGGTTAGCGAAATGTTTAAGCATAAGGGTTGTAAAGATCTAAAGATTGTTACTTTGCTAGATAAGCCAGATAGAAGAGAAAAGGCTATTACAGCAGATTGGGCTGGTTTTACAGTACCTGATGAGTTTGTGATTGGTTATGGTTTAGACTATAATCAAAAATATCGTAATTTACCTTATATTGGTGTAATTAAAGAAGAAGCTATTTAATGGAGGATAAATGATTAAACCTAATAACAAGAAGCCTAATCCTAGTTCTTATATTCCTTATTTAATTGCGATTGCGTTTTTAGTGGCATTACTTTTTACTAATCCACTTTCAACAAGTAGTGTTACTACTATTGATTATTCGCAATTAAATAGTGTATTAGAGTCTAAGGCTATTACAAATGCTACTTTAACTGTTGATGATAATATCATTAATGTTACTGGTACTTATACACTAAATGGTAAGACTGTTAGTTTTACAAGTGATGTTCCAAAAAGTGATGTGACTATTAATGATTTAGTTACACAATTAAAAGAAGCTAACGCAAATGTTAGTGTTGAGGATGCTAATGAGTCTAGTTTATTGTTGACACTAATTAGTTCTATTTTACCAATTGTTATTTTTGCAGGTCTAGGCATGTTGATGATTTCTAAGATGGGTGCAGCTAGTGGTAATAATAAAGCTTTTGAGTTTTCTAAGTCTAGAGCCCGTAAGGAAGATAATATCAAAGTTAGATTTAAGGATGTTGCGGGTTGTGATGAAGAAAAAGAAGAAATGGCTGAAATCATTGAGTATTTAAAGACTCCTAAGAAGTTTTCAGCAATGGGTGCTAGAATTCCTAAGGGTATTTTAATGGTAGGTCCTCCAGGTACTGGTAAGACTTTACTTGCTAAGGCGGTTGCTGGTGAGGCTAATGTACCTTTCTATTCAATAAGTGGTTCTGACTTTGTTGAAATGTTTGTTGGTGTAGGTGCAAGTAGAGTAAGAGATATGTTTAAGCAAGCTAAGGCAACTGCTCCTTGTATGATTTTCATTGATGAAATTGATGCAGTTGGTAGACAACGTGGCGCTGGCATGGGTGGTGGCCATGATGAAAGAGAACAAACTCTAAATCAAATGCTAGTAGAAATGGATGGTATGTCTGATAATTCTGGTGTTGTTGTTATTGCGGCAACCAATAGACCAGATGTACTAGATCCTGCATTACTTAGACCTGGTAGATTTGATAGACAAATTACTGTTTCTTTACCTGATTTAAAGGGAAGAGAGGCAATACTAAAGGTACATGCAAGAAATAAGAAGATTGCAGAAGATGTAGATCTAGAGGCACTTGCAAGACGTACTCCTGGTTTCTCTGGTGCAGATCTTGAAAATGTATTAAATGAGGCTGCTATTTTAACTGTAAGAGAAAAGAAGGAAATTATCGATACAAATCAAATTGATGAGGCAATCGATAGAGTTATGATGGGTCCTGCTAAAAAGAGTAGAACTTATGATGAACATACTA
>CAVBAX010000220.1:0-2228 GCA_963593105.1 Candidatus Methanomethylophilaceae archaeon
TAATATGAAAAATGCATTTTCTAGAAGTGATGCATAAATTAAAAAAGTTGGAATTTGAAGTGAACCCAATTATTTGAACACTTTGTTATACCGTTAATTGTAAGGCTTGATTTCTTGCTTGGCAAGGAGTTAAGCCTTTTAATTTAGTTTGTATTCTTTCGTTATTGTAATAGTCTATATATTCATCTATCGCTTGTTTAAGTTCATCAATATTTTCAAATTCAAATTCATGTCCATAGAACATTTCGTTCTTTAACTTACCAAAGAAGTTTTCCATAACACAGTTATCTAAACAATTACCTTTTCTAGACATTGATTGGATAATGTCTTTATCTTGTAATATCTTATGATACTGAGCCATTTGGTATTGCCAACCTTGATCTGAATGAAATATTAATCCACTTAGATTAGGATGCTTATCAAAGGCTTTATTAAGCATATCTATTGTTTGATTAAAGTTGGGACTTGTTGATAAGTTATAAGATACTATTTCACCATTAAACATATCTAGAATTGGTGATAAATATAGCTTACCGGTCTTGATGTGAAATTCTGATACATCTGTAGTCCATTTCTCATTAGGCTTAGAAGTAGAAAAGTTTCTTTTATAAGTTGTCTTATGATTTATTTCATCAACTTCTTTTTCAAGTAATATATTCTTAACAGTTCCATTCATATCACCTTTATATGACTTATATTTAGCTTTAGGGCTTAAACCATATAATCCCATCTTAGACATTAATCTTTTGTTAGCCATTTCTTCTTCACAATTAAAGTAGCAATCAAAACAATAGCGCTGCAAGCAGGTATTATCTTATTTGTGCTGACTTCATATCTAAGCTCTACACTATGGCTACCAGAATTAACTCTAAATGCGATAAAGCCATAATTAGCCTTTATTGTTTCAACTTCTTGATCATCAACATATACCTTCCATTTTGTATCATATGGCACATATGTATAAACTAAAGAATCATCTTCAGATGCATCAATTTGTGCATTAATTACATTATTATTGAACGATACATTATAAAATGCGTTGCTCTTTCTGATATTATAGATATTTTCTTCTAGAATATCATTAGATTCACACATAAATAATCTGATTCCATAACCATTATCATCAACATCATCAAACCTAACTACAATTTTGCTTGCTGGCTGTTTTATATCCACATTACAGAAATCGTATTGGTAAAAATGTTTATTTTCAATCGTTCCATCGGTATAGTAAATTTCCACATCTAATACCGGCATACCACCATTATTAATACACAATGTCACATTATTAATTGGCTCATCAAAGTCATGTTCTAGATAACCATCATATGTATAATCTTTTAACATTGTTAGATCATAATTTGAAATCAAATCATAGTTTGTATTTTCACTTTCGTTTATCGCAACATATTCTCTAAGTACTTTTTCGATTTCAAATACATTCAACTGTTTTAAATAATCAGAATTAATTGTCTTATTATTGATATAACCAAGCTCAACAAAATACTTATTAACGTAATAATCAGTTCCATCTACTTTTTGATACCCATTAGCAGGTTCTTTTTCTATATCAGATGAATACCAATATTTAACGCCAATTAAATTGTTTAAACTTATGTCATTTTTGGCATACCCTAAACAGTTTTCGTTTGAAACCTTGCTTGTATACAGTTCTATAAATTCAGCTAAATCAGTATTATAATATGTTGAATTCGTCAATACACCAGCTATTTGATTGCCATAGTCACTATATGCATAATTCAAATCATAGGCTTCCGAAGTCTTATCAATACTTATTTTTGCACCATCATCATTTATAATTCTATAAATTCCCGAATCGCTTTTCATAATATCTGTTAACACCAAGTTATTTGAATTCTCTTTTATCTTTGAAACATTTATTGCTTTATTTGCAAACATATAGGTAACAAACAAAGAAGAAGTAACCAATAATAAAGAAATGCTCTTTTTTATATCTTTTTTAATCGCAATGCCAGCAAATAAAGAAACTGTAATGATTGCGATTTTTATAATCATCATTTCTTCACTATTATCATTTATAAATAAGTCAGCAATAATCAGCGCATCACAAAGACCAATTAAACCTAAATATAAATATTGTAAGTTTTCTACATCATAATTAAATAATTCAATTAATATTACGATCAAATATACGTAAGGAATAAAAACTACACATTGCCCAAATTTTTCTTGTAGTAATATGCAGG
>CAVBAX010000221.1:0-2225 GCA_963593105.1 Candidatus Methanomethylophilaceae archaeon
CTTTTTTTTCACTTACTTTTTTACTCACAGGAGCTACATAAGACTTATTAATTAAAGAGCGCATCTCGTATTTATTAAAAAATGCATTTTTAGTTTCTTCATTAATATTTAGTTTTAAATCTTCAAGTGGTATATCAAGTTCATAGTCAGTTAAAATCGTAGCCAATTTTTTAGAGATAAAACAAGACTCTTTATCATTAATTAGTTTCTCTTTTAATTTACCTTTTATTTCATCAATATGTTCATATATGCCTTCACATGTATCATACTCATTTAAAAGCTTAGTAGCGGTTTTTTCACCAACACCTTCTACTCCCTTGATATTATCCGATTTATCGCCTGCAAGGCCCTTAAAATCAATAATTTGATAAGGTTTTAAACTATACTCATTATATAAAGTGTCCTCATCAAGAATGCCAATATCAGACATGCCTTTTTTCATACAATATACCTTTGTATGCTTAGAGTCATTTATTAATTGAAATAAATCATGATCACTAGAAAAAATTGAAATATCACCTTCATATTTATTAGCGAGTATACCAATAATATCATCAGCTTCTATTTCATCATATTCAAGATATTTAATATTGTAGGCCTTAAGCATGTCTCTTACAAGCGAAAATTGCTCAACAAGCTCAACTGGTGTTTGTTTCCTACCAGCCTTATAATCACTTGTCATTTGATGTCTAAAAGTAGACTTACCCTTATCAAAGGCTACACAACAATAATCTGGTTCAATTAGTTTTAATGCCTTATTAAGCATATTGGCAAAAGCATATACAGCATTGGTATAAGCGCCAAAAGAAGTCTGCATGAGACTTCCAAAACTTGTTGCATAAAACGCTCTAAATAAAACCGAGTTTCCATCAATTAATAATAATTTCATGAAGCACTTCCTACATTAGAATTAGTATCAGCAGAGGCAATAGATTCAAGTACTGCTAGATTTTCATACATTAAAGTTAAATAATCTTTATTATCTGTTTTTTGCGTAACAGTTAATGAAGATATATTAGATAAGTTTATACGCTTTAAGCCAAGCTCTTTTTCAAGAGATGAAAAAAGTTCCAACATATCATCTGACATATTAGGCTCATAAGCAATATATTCAACACCATCAGCCACAATTCTATCTTTAATAATTTGTAGTTGTGAATCAGTAGGTAAAGCACCATATTTAGATAAACATACAGGATACACTTCTATGCCATAAGCCTTTTGCCAAGAAGAAAATGATGGTGTCATAGAAACAAACTTGATATGCTGGTTATTTTTAACAAGACTTGTCGCTAAATTTTGATAAGAAGCATCTAAACTAATCAAATCATTTTCTAAAGATTCATAGTTTTCTTTAAAATAAGCGGCTTGTTCAGAATAATTACTAGAAAGATAATTATAGATTTGTTTAGCCATTGAAAGCATACCAATAGGATTTAACCATAAAAATAAGTCATTACTATAAGTATCTATTTCATCAAAGATATCACCATCATAATAAGGATTTTCAACATAAGTAATTGAACCATTTACATTTACTGGCGTATATCTTTTAAAAGAATAAATACTAGAAGCACTTAAATCAACTTTACTAGCACTAGAGTTAAGTATTTCTTCATCATATAAATCCATATAAGGCTCTAGACCATTGATATAGTAAAAGGCAATCGAATTGTTAATAATATTTTGGTAATCTTCTACAATTGTAGCATTTTGAATATCACTGCCATTTTGAATAGAAATAGTAGATATTCTATCACCACCAATCCTATTTAAAAGATAACCAATAGGATAACAAGTATATGTATGATATGTCTTTACTACATTATTGTTTGCAGAACAAGCGCACAAACAAAATATAGTAACTAAACATAATAATTTCTTCAAAAATTTCATAGTTAGATTATACAACAAAAAATGCCTCTTCTTTTTAAGACATAGGCATTTCACATATAATTCACATATTATTTTTTTAGTTTTATAAAGTAGATAGGATTACCCAAATCCTTAAATTTAGATTCATAACCAGTTAAAGGTTCATCTCTTTTAATACTATGATAGTCATAGTTTATATCAATAGTTTTTAAATCGCTTTCTTTAAAGTATTCTAAAGAATCCATAAAGAAATCTTTGTTGTCAGTTTTAAAGATAATTTCACCATCTTCCTTCAATAACTTCTTATATTTTTCCAAAAAGCTTGGATAAGTTAATCTTCTTTTATGATG
>CAVBAX010000222.1:0-2220 GCA_963593105.1 Candidatus Methanomethylophilaceae archaeon
ATCTAGTACATAGTGGATTTGTATACGTATCGTTCATCCTAAGCACCTCAAAACGATGTAATTATACTATATTTAAACATTATTATTTTATTAATGTTTTTGAAAATAATGGTTGAGTAATGAAAAATAGGTGCTAAAAAATAAGTAGGTCAATTATATTCGTGCTAGAATACTTTTGAATTTATGCTCCTGAGTTTGACAGTTAAAGAAAGTAAAAAGTGGCTATAAAGCTTTATTTAAAGGCTTTTGGCCACTTTTGTGTATTGTAGGCAATTATAGTATTTTATTTTTGTCCTTAGATAAGTGAATTATATTTCTCATCTTTTGTTTCTTAATGATTTGGTAATCAGTTCTAAAGCCAAATAGATTATGTAAATCATCAGTAAGATTACTTCTTGTATACGATGGTATATAGCCATATCCTTCAAGTAATGTTAGATTCATATTCTTCATTGTGCTAAGTATTTCTTCTACTGTATATTTGTATTCTAGTTTGTTTTCTAATAAACGGTAGAATAATAAGGCCATAAAACAGATAAGAAAATGTGCTTTAATTCTTTCATCATCTCTAAGATATATAGGTCTAGCACTAAATTCTGTTTTCATTATCCTAAAACATTCTTCTATTTGCCATCTTCTTTTATTGATGGCGATAATATCTGCCACATCATCATCGAGATTTGTGATAACGGCATAATAGCCATCAAACATCGCTTCTTTATCTATTATTTCTTGATCTACACACCATAGCTCATCACTAGCTAATTCTCCATTATCAGTAACAGCTGTTTTCTTAATAAATCTAGCTGGATCATTAGGATTCTTACGATTCTTTTTAGGTTTGCCATCTTCAGTTATCATTTTTTTAGCTCTTTGTATTTGCGCTTCTCTAATAGTTTCTTGATACTTTCTATATTTAGGTGAATAAGTAACTATTAGTGTTTCTATTAGTCCATCACATTCATATGGCACTTCTTTATAGTAGATAGAATTAAATATTTCTTCATCTTCTTCATCTAAATCTTTTAAATCAATAAACTTATTAGATCCTAGTTTTCGATATTGGCTAGTAGCTAAAGCTGTTTCTTGTATCTCTTTTTTAATTTTCTTTAAAGACTTGGTTATGACATAAGCTCTATTTCCAGTAGAGTTAAAGATACGATTACTTTTAGATCCCAAACCACCATCTGAACAATATACAAACTTAGAACAGCCAAAGTCATTAATTATTTTTTGTTCATGGTCTTTAAGAGTTAATTGTTCATTTGTATTACCATTATGTAAATCAAATGATAAAGGGAAGCCATCGGCGTCCATGAATAATCCCATACCTACAATTGGATTGGGTCTATTTTCTTTACTTTTGCCATATTTAGCTAATCCTCTTTCTTGTTCAATCTCAAAATAATAGTTTGTACAATCATAATAAAGAATTCGCGTATTTCTTTTATGAAGATAATTAGAGTTTCTATAAGTTTCTGCTTGTATATAATCAGACTCTTTAGCTAATACGCTTAAGGCTCTATAGATATCATGTTGTTTATAGCTAGGTTGTTCTAAAAGGGTTTGACAATACTTATAAGAACTAGATTTACTAGTAGGATTTAAAAATCGAGCATATATAAGGTCTGATAATATAGCGTTTAAATCATATTCATAGTCATATCTGGTTTTAATGTTTCTACAGATATTATCTAAATGTAAAGAATAATAAATACTTTGAAGAAACAAATAACCTGAATTATAACTAATATCTTGATCTTTCTTAATTGGCATATTGGGATTTAAAGATATAGAAACAGATTCATTTTCTTTATTATATTTTTCTGTTTCTAATTGAGCTTGTTTTTTGGCCCAAGCCATAACACCATCTCTATCAGTATTAAGCTCAATGCTTAATTGAGATAATTTGCCTAGCTTTTTATATATTCTAGAAGTACTCTTGCCTGCTTCATTGATATAAGCATAGTTAATATAGAATGATTCATCATTTTTTGATTTAGTAGTTGTAACTCGCATATCCATTACCTCTATCAATATTATACCACATAATACGATAAAATACGATATACCAAAACGAATTATTTGACAAGAAAAGTAAAAGAAAAGTGCCTATTTAAGCACTTATTTGAGAATTGTATGTAAAAGTAGCTGTCAAACTACCGGGTGGCTCTATTTTTTTATTTTATATATGAAGTTTTTATTGTTTTTACTATTGCT
>CAVBAX010000223.1:0-2188 GCA_963593105.1 Candidatus Methanomethylophilaceae archaeon
AAATCCTACTTAGTAGCTAAGAAGATAATTAACTTCTTAGTCTACAAAAGTAGGATTTTATAAATTTCATTGCTGAATTTAAATTTGGGAAATTACTCTTTCTTATAAGTTTTTAGCAATCATTTTTCTTATACTTTTTTATAATTTGATTTATAATGCTTTTATGACAAAAAAGATAGGATTAGATATTGGTTCAACAACAATAAAATGTGTTGTTTTAAATGAATCAAATGAGATTATATATTCTAGCTATAATAGGCATTTAAGTCATATTTTAGAGAAAAGCGAAGAATTATTAGATTATTTAAATAAAAACTATTGTAAAGGTGAAAAAGTAGCTTTATCAATCAGCGGATCAGCTGGTATGGGGCTAGCTGATAGTACAAGTGTTAGCTTTGTTCAAGAAGTATATGCAACACGTCTTGCTTGTAAAACACTTAGCCCAGAAAGTGATGTTGTAATTGAACTTGGTGGTGAAGATGCCAAGATTTTGTTTTTAACAGGTGGTATTGAAGTTAGAATGAATGGCTCTTGTGCTGGTGGTACAGGTGCTTTCATTGATCAAATGGCCACTTTATTAAAGATGAATGCTGATCAAATGGATAAAGAAGCTCTTAAGGCTGAAAGACTTTATACTATCGCATCAAGATGTGGTGTATTCGCTAAAAGTGATGTACAACCTTTAATTAACCAAGGTGCAAGACATAGTGATATAGCTGCTAGTATTTATCAAGCAGTAGTAAATCAAACGATTGCTGGTTTAGCACAAGGCAGACCTATTTCAGGCAATATTCTATATTTAGGTGGTCCTTTAACTTTTTCTCAGTGTTTAAGAAATTTATTTGATAAGACATTAGATTGTAAGGGTAAGTGTCCTGAAAATTCATTATTATATGTGGCACTAGGTGCTGCATATTATAGCGAACAAACGTATGATTTAAATGATGTGATTGATCGTTTGCATCAATATTCTAGTGTTGCGACATATCAATGTTTAGAGCCTTTATTTAAAGATGAAGAAGATTATAAAGAATTTAAACAAAGGCATGATAAGGCAACTGTTCTAGAAAAGTCTTTAGAAAATTATAAGGGCAATGTTCATATTGGTGTTGATAGTGGTTCTACTACTATTAAAATGGTTGTCATTGATGATGAAGAAAATCTTCTTTATACCTGGTATAGGCCAAATGATGGCAGCCCTGTTAAGTTAATTCAACAACAATTAATAGAACTATATAAAAATTATCCTGATATTCATATTTGTAGTCTTACAAGTACTGGCTATGGTGAAGATTTAATTAAAAATGCTTTCCATGGTGATTTTGGTATTGTTGAAACAGTAGCTCATTTTACTGCAGCTAAGCATTTCTTGCCTGATGTTGATTTTATTATTGATATTGGAGGTCAAGATATGAAGTGTTTTAAGATTGAAAATGGTGCTATTTCTAATATTTTCTTAAATGAAGCATGTTCATCAGGTTGCGGATCATTCTTACAAACTTTTGCGTTTGCACTAGGAAGTGATGTTGAATCTTTTGCCAAACTTGGTTTATACGCAAAACATCCAGTAGATTTAGGAAGTAGATGTACTGTCTTTATGAATTCTTCAGTTAAACAAGCTCAAAAAGATGGTGCTTCTATTGAAGATATTAGTGCAGGCCTTGCGATTTCAGTTGTAAAAAATGCTTTATATAAGGTTATAAGATGTTCTAGTGCGTCAGAACTTGGAAGAAAGATTGTCGTTCAAGGGGGTACTTTCTATAATGAACTAGTACTTCGTGCTTTTGAAAAAGAGATGGGATGTGAAGTAATTAGACCATCAATTGCTGGATTAATGGGAGCTTATGGTGCGGCACTTTATGGTAAAAAACGTAAAAAGAATAAGAGCAGCATTATTTCATTAAGTGAATTAGAAAATTTCAAACATGAAGTTAATTCTTTTAAGTGCCAAGGATGTGGTAATCATTGTCAATTAACGGTTAATACTTTCGCAGACAATAAGCGTTTTATTTCAGGTAACAGATGCGATAAACCGGTTACTGGCAAACAAGCAAGCGATGAATTGAATTTATATGCTTATAAATTAGATTTATTAAAAGAATATATGAATGATAAGGGTGATGGTAGTGTAACAATTGGTATTCCATTGTCTTTAAATATGTATGAGTTATTGCCTTTTTGGCATAAA
>CAVBAX010000224.1:0-2187 GCA_963593105.1 Candidatus Methanomethylophilaceae archaeon
ATAAAACATTTTTTCATCTGGAATACGTTCTATAATCTCAACTGCCAGCTCATTCAACTGTGTCATCATCAACCACTCCTTCTTTTTCTTTATCGTACTTTAAGTCTTAGTACAATTCAACAAATTGTTTTCTATGATTATGTATGTTGTTTGATAGAAAAATGAGACTTATCCCTTATGCGTTTCTTGTTTCGATCAATCTAATAGAAAATAGTGCAACTATCTATAAAATTCCATCAAAGGAACTACTTAAAGGTAGAAGTAATCCTCTTTGTATGCGTATAGTGCTAGAAACAATATAAAGGTTGTTGATATTATTATAAAAATGCATTAAGATTTCCATACATTAAATGGATATTGCAACGCACAATATGTATAATATATATGTAATATACTTAAAAGGAGATTATTATTATGGCTAATACAACAAATTTTAGCGTACGCATGGATAATGACATCAAAAAACAGTGTGAAGCATTATATGGTGAAATCGGTATGAACCTTACCACTGCCATTAATATCTTCTTACGTCAATCACTTCGCGTAGGAGGTCTACCATTCGATGCTCGTCTAGAGCCAAACAAAGAAACTATAGCGGCTTTATTAGAAGCGGAACGCATTTCTCGTGATCCTTCTATCAAGGCTTATAGCGATGTAGAGGAAGCTCTTAAAGCATTAAAAGAATGAAACATTTAAAAATAGTTTGGACTAATCAATTCAAGAAAGATTATAAATTAGCAATGAAACGTCATCTTAATATTGAACTTTTAGATGATACCATTCGAAAATTATCAGCATGTAAACCTCTACCAGATAAAAACAAGGATCATGCCTTAACAGGTAATTGGATTGGGCATCGAGAATGTCATATACAACCTGATTGGCTTTTGGTTTACAAAATAGAAAACGATTTGCTAATTTTAACACTTACTAGAACAGGCAAACATAGCGATATTTTTTAAAACAAATCATCAGCATACAGAATAAGAACTGTATGCTTTTTAATGATTAATTCATTTTTTATTTACTTTTAAACAAAAGAAAAAGGAGACTTGCTCCCTTATGTATTTCTTGTTTCAGTAATTCTATTTGAATCACTTGGATATTCACTATAATAACCCGCAAAAGGCAAAGTAATAAAACCTACACATCCTCTTAATAAAATCATAATAATCGCATAAGTAATAATTAATCTAATAAAAGAGAAACGTGGTCTTCTATAAGTATGATAATAGAAATGAGTATTGCCATTATTATTGTTTGAATAAGTGTTTTGTTGCTGCTGAGCTTGTTTAAAAGCCTCCCTAAAGAAATCATCAAAATCAGCACTATCATAATAACGATAAGAACTTTGATATGAAGAATTGTTATAAGGATTACTATAAGCTTGCTGTTGACGATATTGATCAGGATTTTTAATTTGATCATATGCTGCATTGATTTCCTTCATTTTAGCTGCAGCTGCTGCATCACCTGGATTTAAATCAGGATGATACTTTTTAGCAAGTTTACGATAAGCATTTTTTATTTCATCTTCGCTAGCATCCCTAGAGACACCTAGCACTGTATATGGATCTTGCAAATTACTAAGCCTTTCTATCAAACTTATGACCACACTTATTACATGTAATAGTAATATTACCAGAACCCTTTGGAACTCTTAAGTGGGTCTTACAATTTGGACAATCAAAGAAACGATATTGTTTTCTTTGTTTAAAACGAGTTAGAACATAATTCTTTTTATTTTCATACTTATATGCTTCTTGTCTTCTCTTTGTGATATTTTTAGAAAACATTCTAAAGTAAACATAAACAATTAATGCCCATATAACAATTGTAACAATTAATCTTACATATCCGCTAAGAAAAATATTTACAACCAAAAGAATAAACACTGGATAAAATAAATCCTTTGTTAAAGAATCGATACCATTACGGCCATACATAAACTTATATAGCCAATTTCTAAACTTATTTTTCATGATTTAAGTATATGGCAATAATTTGAAATTTAACTGAATTTTAAAAATATTAGCACAACTTTGTCACACCAAAATAGTGATTGCTCGTAATATTATTAGTTCAATGACATTATCAAATTAAAAAATATGAATTTACATAAGTCTAAAAAATCAAGCTTATTTTTTAGTTCTAAATATAAATATCTTCGATTATGCACAGCTTAAT
>CAVBAX010000225.1:0-2181 GCA_963593105.1 Candidatus Methanomethylophilaceae archaeon
TTCTAATTGTTTTCATATATTTTTAATATTGCATATCTAAGTTTTTAAGTAAAATTAGATGTGATTAATTTAATTGTTTCAACTAGTTAAACAACATATTTCTTACTTTTTAATCACATTTATTCACTAATCATAACTTCTCTTACTTTAATTGAAAGTATTTTAATGACACTTAAAATAGTGGTAATTATAATAATTATTGTTTCTATTAAAGTAATCTTTATAAAGTCTAATAAATTAATACTGATATTTGCATCATTTAATATTTTTAGCCCTGTTGAATAATCCAAAATCTTGCTTGTGGTATCTAATGTTTCTACATTAAATTCAAACGTTCTAATAATCGATGAGGCTACAATATTGGATATTAATACAGCTAGTATTAACGAAATGAATAATACTAATGCATATTCTAGTATCAGTTCCATCATTAACGATTGTTTACCTAGGCCTAATGATGATAAAAGACCTATTTCTTTTTTTCTTCGATTTAAATCTAGATTAATAATAAAAATATTTAATAATATAGATACAACAAGGGAAAACTTAAATAGGATATTAGAATTATCTGATATAGTCTCTAAATTGCCAGCAAAGCTATAATAGGAATCCAAAGATGTTTCATAGCTATATTGTTTATTTTTATCTAAAGAATTTAATTCTTCTATATATTCTACAAACTTATCTATATCATCAAAACTATTTAAAGTCATTATACATGGATAATAAAGCAAAAATTCATTATAGCCAAGTTTAAATTTTTTATTTATTTCCTTTGCGTCTTCATATATTTTTAATAATTGTTTTTCGGGAATCATCACTGATGATTTTGTAACATTATCTTTTGTATCATCATTCTTTCCATGATTAACTACACCTATTACTTCAAATTCATATTCTTTATAAATATCAACTGTTCCATCACCTCTTGGCACACAAATTGAATATTTGATTCTATCACCTAGATTAACCTTTGTTACCTCACCATCTTTTAATAAGTATAAATCATCACTTATAATACATTTATTTTTGCCTTCCTCTATTTCAAATTCATCAAAAGTTCTGCCCTTTTCTATCTTTGTATAATCAAGTGTAAGTTCAAGGTTTTCACCAGTAAGCATTGTCAAAAACTTATTATTTTTATCTATATATTTCTTATTGAATTGGTAATGAGTATCTGTAAAATCAGGATTTGTTGTTGAAACAAGTGGAACACCGCTAAAATAATCAGTCTGTTTATTAATCCAATAATGATATGAGCTAATATCTATGGAATCATCTTCTACATAGTCACCACTTAAAAATTTTAATTTTTCATCTTGATTATTTATAGAAAAAAGTAGGCCATCATCACTATATGATTTAACAGTTCCAGCATTGCCATATTTCATATTAAAATCAAAATGGTATGGATTAAGTTCATTTTTTAAAGACATAACATCTTCATAGAATGTTTCACCATATCCACCATATTCATCAAACTCAATTTGTGATACTTCGCTTCTAGTTGCTAATCTGGTTGAAGTATAACCCTCAATAGATACAACAGGTTTAATGCTAGAAGATAATTCGTTTTTTAAAGTTGCAGAAACATTCTTTAAAGAATAGCTAACACAAAGTAAAAGTGAAATAACAAACATTACCACCAAAAGCAGTGATGTTTGTTTAATTCTATAGAATACTGATTTATAAATTCTATTAATCATTTCCTATAACGCAATTCTATAAGTGAAACTACGGTTTTGTGTTCCTGAACCTTTTATGTATTCAGATACTATTGCTGTTACCACTGCATAAGGTCTTGAACCAGTATTATCAATTTTACAAGAGGCAGAAATAGCCCTTGCAGAATGAGAACCATCTTGAGGCCCATAATTATCATTAGCCCCAGATGAACAACTATTAATAATCACATCCCTTGCATACCATTTATTACCATTTTGAGATCTTTCATAAGTAATATTTAGTTTAAATTGAACCTCATACCCGCTCACTCCATCTCTATATGTAGTGTAAGTGGTTTTGTAAAAATCTTGAGTTATAGGTTGACCTATAGGCATAATCGCATAGCTGTCATCTTCAAAGGCAAAGACATTGACCATTGGCATAACCATCAAAAATATAAGCGATAATATACAAATTGTAATTCTTTTAATAAATTTCATATTCATTTCTCCTTTA
>CAVBAX010000226.1:0-2165 GCA_963593105.1 Candidatus Methanomethylophilaceae archaeon
GCGATGATTGCCTTATGATGCTTTTTGACGTATTGGTGATGTGGCTAAGCAGGTAGAAGTTACAAGCAGAGGCAATCACATCTGGGTCAAGAATAAACTGTCAGGCATATTTCAAATTCAGAATTTTCTAAAACATCACCAGCCTTAACGCCATTGACAACGCCGTTTTGTCCACTTATCGAAAGACCAATGGAAATTTTCACCATATGTTTTCTGTTGTTTTCAACAGCTTTTGATAGTTTTAAAATTTACGCCAGCATTTCTCTTTTAAGAACTGTTTTATCTCTCCATGGTCTTTGTCTTTATAATACGCAACAAGCAGCAATTTAAACTCAGCTACTATGTTTTCAGGAACAACCAACAAGCCAAGACCATGTTGAACCATGAAATGGTTTGCGAAAATAACTGAGGCTCTTTTGTTTCCATCGATAAACGTCTGGGTTTTCATGCAATATAGAAGCAGTTCAATCGCCTTATCTATTTCATCACTGTCCGCATGAATGATTCTATCAATGTTTTTTTCACTTCGTATTCCATCGGTATAGGGGGTGCATATGTCGACCCTCCAATTGTAACTGGAATAGCTCTAACAGTTCCACCATTTTCATAAAATCCTTCATTGACCAATTTGGCGATGTGGCTAAGCAGGTAGAAGTTACAAGCAGAGGCAATCACATATGGGTCAAGAATAAACTCCCAGGCATGTTTCAAATTCAGGATTTTCTAAAACGTCACTAGCCTTAACGCCATTGACAACGCCATTTTCTAAGATGGTTTCAGTCTGAGGGAAAGTAGTAGAAACTCCCTCCAATACCGTCTGGTCGTAAATCAGGCTTTTCACATTGGCTCTTGCGAAATCGATATTTAATCTTACTCTTGGTGATAATTCGCTTTCCTTGTAACCAAGCAAAGCGAGTTCTTTCTTAATCTTCCTAAGTTGCTTCTTTATTGCCCTTATCTGCCGCGATTGATTTACCGCCATCGCGTAGAGTTCTTTTGAAAACTTATTGACATAAGTAGATTTATATCTTCCAGCTTCTCTTTTTCGGACATAGATATATTTCTCGTTATTTATAGTTTTTACCTCGATGCTTCCATCAAACGCTGAAATGTTAATCTGTGCCTGCAGGTCTGCCTTATCCTTCAACAGTTTTTGAATCTTTTCAATATTGTTCATTGCATTTTCTCATTTTAGGGTGATTTCACCGTTTTTATTTCACTGTTTTTCACCCTAAATATCAAAATTTATCCATATCACTTTGGGTTGCCAAATGGAAAAGCTAACATAAATATGCAGGAATGGCAATTTCAACAATTCTTTCATTAAAATCAATCCTTTTTCAAGAATAACAACATTCTATTGCGATAAAACATAGCCTCTTAAGTTAGTCATTAATCAACTTAAAAACACCTTTTTATAAGATACCTATTATTATGATGATTCAAAGAGTAAAACAAATAATGAATTCGATAATAGTGGATATATTTTTAGTCAATAAGTAAACAAGTAATCTAAAATATGGCTTTTTCAACAAAAATGGCTTTAATGCTAATACAAACAAAAACATCATTCAATACACTTTAGATGTTTTATACAAGTGATATCTAATCCATTTTGATTAAAATGACCTGATTTAAACGGTTCAATGGTTAAAAACACTTAAAATAATGCGATTTATAGGTATTTTGTTAAAGTTTTACTTTATAAATTTAATAAAAAATAATATAATTTTGTGATATAGAGGTTAATGATATGAATGAAAAAGGAATTGAACTAAAAAACGAGCTTGTAAACAAAGCTAAAGAACTAGCTGAAAAAGCAGAGGAGATTACTTACCAAGAAGTAAATGATCTTAAGAAAAAATGGAGAAGAGCTAGTAGTGAAGATGAATCTTTAGCTGAAAAAGAGCTTAATGATAAATTTGATAGCTATATGGCATCTATTTCTAGCAAAGCTGGTGATGTACTAGTATCTGCTGAAGAAAAGAAACAACAAATCATCAAAGAAGCTAAAGAAGTTTCTACAGCAAGCTATAAAGAAGCAAGTGCTAAGATGAACGAATTAATGGACAGATGGAAACAAGCTGGTAGATGCGGTGAAAAAGACGACGAACTATGGGCTGAATTTAAAGCTACAAGAGATGAGTTTTACGCTAATAAGAAAG
>CAVBAX010000227.1:0-2137 GCA_963593105.1 Candidatus Methanomethylophilaceae archaeon
CACGAAGAACAAGTAGCAGCTTGCTTAGAAGCAAGAAGAATTATTAAGGAGAATAGAAAATAATGGCAAAAGTAGTTACAATGGGAGAAATCATGTTAAGACTTTCTTCCGCAGGAAATTCACGTTTCGTTCAAGCACAATCATTAGATGTTTGTTATGGCGGAGGAGAAGCTAACGTAGCAGTTTCTCTAGCAAATTATGGTCACGAAGCATATTTCGTTTCCAAAGTCCCAGAACACGAAATCGGACAATGTGCAGTTAATGCATTAAGAAGATATGGTGTTCATGAAGATTACATCGCTCGTGGCGGTGACCGTTTAGGTATTTATTACTTAGAAACAGGTGCTTCTATGAGAGCAAGTAAAGTTATTTACGATAGAGCAAATTCTTCAATCGCTGAAGCAGATGCAAGCGATTTTGATTTCGATAAGATTTTCGAAGGTGCTTCATGGTTCCACTGGTCAGGAATTACTCCAGCAATTTCTGACAAATCAGCAGAAAATTTAAGATTAGCATGTATTGCTGCTAAGAAACACGGTGTTACAGTTTCATGTGACTTAAACTTCCGTAAAAAATTATGGTCTTCAGAAAAAGCTATTTCAATTATGAAACCATTAATGCAATATGTTGATGTATGTATCGGTAACGAAGAAGATGCAGAATTATGCTTAGGCTTCAAACCAGATGCAGACGTTACAGGTGGTAAAACAGATGCAGCAGGCTACCACAAAATCTTTGAACAAATGGCAAAAGAATTTGGTTTCAAATATGTTGTTTCAACATTAAGAGAATCATATTCTGCAACACACAATGGTTGGAAAGCATTAATCTACAACGGAAAAGAATTCTACGAATCAAAACACTATGACATTAACCCTATCATCGATAGAGTTGGCGGCGGTGACTCATTCTCAGGCGGCTTAATCCACGGCTTATTAACATGGCCAGAAGATCAAGGCAAAGCACTTGAATTCGCAGTTGCAGCTTCTGCTTTAAAACATACTATCCCAGGTGACTTCAATTTAGTTTCTGAAAAAGAAGTTCTTGCTTTAGCTGGCGGAGACGCTTCAGGTAGAGTTCAAAGATAGTATGAAGGAATTAGACATTAGATACGCTAATCATCCAGATGATTCTAAACACTATACAACTGAAGAATTAAGAAAACATTACTTAATTGAAGATGTTTTCGTAAAAGATGACATTAGCTTAACTTATTCTCATCAAGATAGAATGATTGCTGGTGGTGCTTATCCTGTTACCAAGGCTTTAAGACTTGAAGCAGGTGATGCATTAAGAACAAAATATTTCTTAGAAAGAAGAGAACTTGGTGTATTCAATATCGGCGGTGATGGTAAAATCACTTTAGATGGTAAAGAATATATCTTACACAAAACAGATTGTTTATATGTTGGAATGGGCACAAAAGACGTAGTATTCGAATCATTAGATTCTTCTAATCCTGCAAAATTCTATATGTGTTCATCCCCAGCACATAAATCATATCCAACAGTTTATTTACCAATTGAAAAGGCTAGAAAAGTACCAACAGGTGATCAAGAACACTTAAATTGCCGTACTATTAACCAATTCATCCATTCAGATGTTTTAGAAACATGCCAATTATCAATGGGTTTAACAGTTCTTGCTCCAGGTAATGCTTGGAATACAATGCCAAGCCATACTCATGAAAGAAGAATGGAAGTTTATTTCTATTTTGAACTTGGAGAAGATGATGTTGTTTTCCACTTAATGGGACAACCTCAAGAAATTAGAACTATTGTTATTAAAAATGAACAAGCTGTTATTTCACCATCTTGGTCAATCCACTCAGGATTCGCAACTAAGTCTTATGCCTTCATTTGGGGTATGTGCGGTGAAAATAAAGCATATGATGATATGGACGTCATCAAATCTACAGACTTAAAATAAGGAGTATTATTTAAAATGGAATCAATGTTTTCTTTAAAAGGAAAAATTGCTTTAGTTACAGGCGCTAGCTATGGTATTGGTTTTGCTATTGCAAAAGCATTCCACGAAGCAGGTGCAACAATTTGCTTCAACGATATTAACCAAGATTTAGTTAATAAAGGTTTAGCAAGTTATAAAGAAGCAGGTATTGATGCACATGGTTATGTTT
>CAVBAX010000228.1:0-2130 GCA_963593105.1 Candidatus Methanomethylophilaceae archaeon
GGGCTTATGATAAGCTTGTTGATAAAAGATTACATGGTTCTTTAAAGTCTAATTTCAAGAATAAAGTGATTAATAATAAGACTTTAGCTAAACTATATGATGTTTATCATTTTCATGCTAAGTATTTTAAGACAAGAAATGATGAAAGGATTATCATGAATGATAATTGTGACTGTTCATCTTTGTTTAATGATGATAAGGTTCATTTCTTTGGCTATTATGATAAACCATGCGTTTATAATGGAAAAACATTATCACATCGTTTAAACAATGACAACTTTAGCTATAATCAAACGGTTGATATTTTAGTTGATGATAAGCTTGTATCTAGTTCTGTATCTTGGAACTTTCAACAAGGGTCTATGAGTACTTGGATTGATGATAAGCATATTATTCATAATGACTTTGATGGAAGTAAGTATATAAGTAAAATTGTTGATATTGATACTTTAGAATATAAAGTAATTGATTTCCCAATTTATTCATTAAGTAAGGATAAAAAGTTTGGTTTAAGTTTAAATTTTTCTAGACTTGCCAAGCTTAGAAAAGACTATGGTTACTTTAATTTACCTTATGATAAGTTGCCAAGTAATGAAGATGATGGGATTTATTATGTAGATATAGAAAACAATACGCATTATTTATGGCTAAGTCTAAAAGATATTATTGATTTTAAGACAAGAGATAATATGATAGGCGCAATACATAAAGTCAATCATATAGATATTTCACCAAATAGTGATAAAGCCATTTTCTTACATAGATGGTTTGTAGGCAAAACTAAATATACAAGATTATTATGTGTTGATATTAAAACTAAGCAACTACATCTATTGGCTGATAATGATATGGTTTCCCATATGTGTTGGTATAACAATGATGAGGTATTTGGTTTCTTAAAGGGAAATAATAATAAAGATGGCTATTTCTTTATTGATATGGATGGTAATCAAAGACAAATTGTTAATCAATATTTAATTGATGATGGCCATCCTACCGTTATTAATGAAAGATATATTGTGACTGATTCTTATCCTGATTATACTTGTAAGTCTAAGTTGTTCTTAATTGATTTAGAAAACAATAATGTCCAAATAATTGGTAGATTCTATTCGCCTAAGAAGTATCAAGATGATAGAAGGTGTGATTTGCATCCTAGAACTGATTCGAACCCTACCGGTTCGAATCCCCCTAAAGGTTCGAACCCCCATTCTATAACCATAGATTCAGTATGTAATAATGTTCGTAATATCTATCATATTGATATTAGTAAGCTTATTGATAATTAGCTTTATTAGTCTTTAACATGTCGATGAATTCATCGACATTGTTTTTATTTACCCAATAGCCAAAGCCTTCTTCATATAAGTTTCCATAATAGGCATGAAAAGCTATACATTCCAAAACCATATCGCTTACTTCAGCACTGTAATGAGAATTATCTATCCAATTACTAGAATCGGTAGTTATTGAATTGTAACCTGAGAAGTTACAGATTTCTGTTATTTCTGTTAGACCTTTTAAAAATTCAAAATAGTTTTTATCTACTGCATCATCATAGGTTACATAATACATAGGATTTGTAAAGATAACTAATTTGATATTATTGTTGTCACATAGCTCTTTTAATTGTCTTATTTCTTCTAATGTTTCCTCAAGCCTGTAACTGCTACCAGTGCTAGGTTTGGCATTTGTAAAATCATAAGTTGTAGTAGTATTACCATAATCTGAGTTCCAGCCAAATTCATAGAGATAAGCATATGAATCATCATATTTATGGCTTGCTTGTATTGTGACATATGATTTAAAGGCCATAGCTGGGTCTAAATAGTAGCTGTAGAACTTAATAGGGTTATCTTTATATAGCTCATATGAGGCATTAGATGCACTGTCATGGCTACTTGGATCAATTGTATAAGATAAATTATCTACACCTAGATAGATAGCTTTTATATAGACACCATTATCGATTAAAGTTTGAACATTATGCAAAGTCTCCACTGGTAATCCTTCAGAATAAGTCATATTATAGGCTTTTTCTCCCCATAAGTTATTAACATGGATATTGCCAACTCTACTAGATCCAAAGATAAAGGTATCAAACTTATCAGGATTATTTAAGATATAGGT
>CAVBAX010000229.1:0-2125 GCA_963593105.1 Candidatus Methanomethylophilaceae archaeon
GAACTATCCAAAAGATGCTTCACAAGATCAAATTGTTGCCTTATCAGATGCAATCAAAATACCACTAAGTGAACTTAAACAAGAAGATATTAAAGCCTATCTTCTTGATAATATCAATGACGACAGATACTTTAATCCTGATTTTCTTGGGTTTCAAGAAAAATATGGAAAGAAGGCTCTTAATCAATTACTTGAAAATATAAAAATCTTAAAAGATATTTCCACTTATCATCAAACACATTTTTCTAATTCTATGGATAATCTATGGGACTCTATCATGGCTAACTATAATCTTACTTCAACAAGAGCCTATGAAGAATTAAACGATTTAAAGGAACAATCTTATACTCGTGGTTTGTTTAAAAAACAGTTAAGACTTGAAAAAGAACATAACTTTAGCAGTTTATGTCCATTATCTTGTGACTTTATCATGAATAGAATATTTAGATTTAATAATAGTGAAGCTGAAACAATATTAGCTGATCTTATAAAAGAAGCTGAAGTTAAAGGCAAACAAATATGTTTTGATTGTCCTCATAATCCAAATAGTTTGAATTATGAAATCGCAAAAGAAGAAATAAAACAAAAATACCCAAGTCATACTCTTAGAATATGTGAGCTAGCAGGTAATGGTTTAATTACACCCACATCACAAACAACAATTAATAGATACATAGATAGTTTATCTAATTCTATGATTTACTTTGCTCAAAATGACTATAAACTTTGGCAAGCAAGATATGGCTATAAGATATCAAGAAACTATCCCGATAAAGTAAATCAAGTTGCTTGTTCTGATCATACTGAACTAGAAATTCTATTAAAGTATGGGGAAACAGAAGATGGTAAACCCATCTTAAAAGAACCTTGGGCAACAATCCAAATAGACATTGCCAGTGGTGTTATAACAGGATCAATTCTTTCATTTAGGCCAGATAGTGAAACAATTGGACAATGTTATGCAAGAGCTGCTGCTATAACTATAAACAATCCAGAGATATGTGGCACACCGATGGCGTTGATTACAGATCGGGGCAAAGATTATCGTAGTAAAATAATTTGTGAAGAAAATCACAACTTCCCAAATCGAACTATTTTTGAGAATGGATTACTTCCAGTATTAGGCACAAAAGTTATACATGCAAGCCCTAGATCACCTTGGGTAAAACCTGTAGAACGTACAAATCTTACTATTCAAAAAATGTTACGTAGATACTATGGTTATACTGGCGGCAAAATAAGAAGGCGTTTTAAACTTCAAGCTCAAATGGAAACAAATCGTCTTGTCAAAGAAAAGAAGATAATGACCCTAGAAGAATTTGCCACGTATTGGTACTATGAGATTATACCTGCCTTCAATAATAAATCTGTTCGTGGTAAGCCTAGTCCTATGGAAAGATATCGCTCTTTGCAAAAAGAAGAAACCTTAATTCCCGATTGGAGTACCCTATCAGTTTTTCTAAAAAGAAAACATAAAGCTAAAGTAGATTCAGGTAAGATTATATACAATAATCATAAATACACTAATTCCCTCTTAGATAAATATAGTGACAAAGAAGTTCTAATATATACGCTAGATGAAAACTATAAAGATAGTATCTTTGTAGTATGTGGTAGCAAGTATATATGTGAAGCCTTTAGAGAAGAAAAAATAGATTTTATCGAAAAAGATCCATTTAAGAAACAAAAAGCCTTATCTAATCTAATACTTCAAAAACGTAATATAAGCGATGAAATAGAAGTTGTACGTTTTTTAACAGAGATACCTAATATGAACAATAGACACTATATCAATGAAGATATAGCATATACGGTTGGTGAAATTGTTGCCCCAGGAGGTACTCCTATTTCTGATGGTTCACTTGCTGCTGCTAAAGCAGAACATGAAGCAAGACTTAGAGAAATAAACAAATATATGAATATTAAGAAGCAATCAATTGATAATCTTATAAAAACAATTAAAAAGATTAACAAAAACAATTAAAAATATAGGACTCCTCACACCTCTTGTTTAAACAATGTGTCCCATGGGGAGACTTTTTTTACTTACCACCCATATCATCAAGGGCTATATACACACCTTGTTCAACATCAGAACTCTTCAAATCGAGCAAATGCCTTAAAG
>CAVBAX010000230.1:0-744 GCA_963593105.1 Candidatus Methanomethylophilaceae archaeon
ATATTAATTATATATTGATTGATATTTTTTGTAAATATTTTATGTTCATTTTTTAAATTTTATGAACACTATTTATAAACATAGCATGTATTACATTCTTTTTTATAAAAACATGATTTTTCATATTGCCAAACTTTAATTTCATTTTCAATCTCAATAAAATAACATTTAATATAATATTACTTATAAATACATATAAAATTAAAAGGTAGCCCCCAGGCTACCTTTTAAGTTACTTAAATAATTTTGCTAATTCAGGATGTTTCTTTAATTCAGGAACAATTAAATCACAAACAAATTTAGCACCTTCATATCTTAAATGAGTATTATCTTCTTTACCTTCTGGATAATTTTCATAGATATTAGGATCAAAGTTCATAAATAATTTTCTTGATTCTGCTTCACCTAATTTATTTAATGCATCTTTAGTTAATGTTGTTCCATCAATATAGATAACATTTTCTTTCTTTGCTAAATCTTCCATTGCATCAGGGAATTCTAAATGGCATTTATCAACAAGTTTACCATCTTGGAATTTTCTTCTATAAATGGATGAAATTAATACTGGTGTTGCACCAACATTTCTAGCGATAGAAATAAAGAATCTTAGATTATCTTGATATGTTGTCCAAGGATCTGTCTTTCTTGCTTCATCTTCTTTTTCGTCATTATGACCAAATTGGATGAATAAGAAATCACCTTTTTTAATATTTCTTAAAGCAGGTTCATATCTTTCTTCAGTAA
>CAVBAX010000230.1:754-2111 GCA_963593105.1 Candidatus Methanomethylophilaceae archaeon
AGTAATGAATGATTTTGTAGAACGTCCATTACGAGCGAGATTAATAACTCTTACATCATCATTAAGATATTCTTCGATAACTTGTCCCCAACCATGTTGAGGATAAGTATCTTTTAAATTAGTTTGGCAAGTTGAATCACCAAATAAGAATAATGTCACCATATTATCTTGAAGCATCAAAGTATGCTTTTGCGTTGTTGAAGCAAATATCTTCTACTACTTTGCCTAAGAATTCAATATCGTTTGGATATTCACCATTTTCAACTAAATGGCCTAATTTGTTACATAAGATTCTTCTGAAGTATTCATGACGTGTATAACTTAAGAATGATCTTGAGTCTGTTAACATACCAACGAATCTAGATAATAAACCTAAATTAGATAATGCAGTTAATTGTTTTTCCATGCCATCTTTTTGATCTAAGAACCACCATGCTGAACCAAGTTGCATTTTACCTGGAACACCTTCTTGAACAAAGCAGAACGCTAAAGTTGCAAGAACTTCATTATCACTTGGATTTAATGAATATAAAATAGTCTTAGGAAGTTCACTTGTAGAATCTAATTTATTTAAAATCTTTGATAATGCTGGTGCGAATGATCCATCGTTAATTGCGTCGAAACCAGTATCTGGTCCAACTTTTTCCATCATTCTACCTGAGTTGTTTCTTAAAGCTTTGATGTGGTATTGTTGTACCCAACCATGGTGAGAATATTCTTTGCCTAAGAAGACAATGATATAGCCTCTATATTGAGCAGCTTCTGAAGGAGTTAATGTTTCTCCTCTTAATGCTTTTTTAATAATTGCATCAACTTTTTCTTCTGTTGTTTCTTCATAAACAACAACGTCTAATGCGTGGTCTGAAACTCTACAATCATGTTCATGGAAAAATTCAATTCTTTCTTTTAATGCTTTTGTTAAAGTCGCTAAATCTTTGATTTCATAACCAACAACTTTTGATAATTGACCAATGTAAGGAACAAATGAATCCCAGTCAATGTTGATTACTTTATCAGGACGGAATGCTGGATAAACATGTACTTTGAATGATTTATCTTCTTTTAATAATGCATGATAATGTAAATCATCAATTGGATCATCAGTTGTGCATAATGTATCAACATTGCTCATTTCGATAATCTTACGTGCTGACATACCTTTTAATTTTTCATTCATAACATCATAAACATGTTCAGCTGTTTTTGGTGAGAATGTTTCAGTAATGCCGAAATAATTCTTTAATTCTAAGTGTGTCCAGTGATAAAGTGGATTACCTACTGTATAAGGGATTGTTTCAGCCCATTTTAAGAATTTTTCTTTATCCGGGCAGATCTCATAGAGAGATGCCATTAACAT
>CAVBAX010000231.1:0-2106 GCA_963593105.1 Candidatus Methanomethylophilaceae archaeon
ACCATTAAGCTTTGAATCCATTGGTTTAACTAATAATGAAGTGTTGTGGTTATGTATTGTACTTGGATGTGTAATTGTTTTTGATATTTTAAGATATTTCTTTAATGTATCAGAGTTTTTAGGAAAGAGAATCTTTATTGTTCGATATGTATTATATGTTGTCATGATACTGGTGTTCTTAGTCTTTGGTATGTATGGTGGCAGTTTTGATGCGAATGACTTTATCTATAGGTGGTTTTAATGAAAAAGATATTAAAAATAACATGGAATAATATAAAAATTGTTTTAGGTGTATGCTTAATTATTTCTACTTTCTATTATGGTTATAACTATCTAAATAAGATAATGAGAACTCCTGATGTAGATTATGGCGATTCTTTTCATAATCTGCCAGAAGATAGCATGGATGTTATAGTGCTAGGATCTAGCCATGCTCAATATTCTTTTTGTCCATCTTTCTTTTATGAAGATACAGGCCTTTATTCTTATGTATTGGGTAGCGCATTTCAACCATTGAAAGTATCGTATCAAATGTTAAGAGAAGCATTAAAAACCCAAAATCCAGAAATGGTAATACTAGAGGTTTATACAGCTTGTCTTGATGAGGAAAAGGTAAATGATACTAGATATACAATTGCTGAATATCAAATGACAGGTGATGAAAAATACAATACGATTGATTTTATTGAAGATGAGAATAAAAGAAGTGAATATTATAATGAGTTTCTTAATAACCATAATAATTGGCGAAATATAGAAGATGTTGGTGAACTTTTAAATAATGATACTAATATAAACACGATGTTTGGTTTTGTGGAAAACAATGTGTCACTTCCCGCCGATAATTATTGGTACTCATTTAAATATGATGAGAATTTAGATATATCTTTAAAAGATGATGATTTAAATGCTTTAGATGATATTTATAATCTTTGTGAAGAAAAAGGAATAAATTTATTACTTTATATGGTGCCAATGGATAATGTTAGCCAAAATGCGCAAAGTTATTTAAATAAAGTGTGGGAATGGGCTAATGAAAAAGGTGTTGATTATATAGATTTTCTTTCTAATGATGAAAAAATGGATATTAGAAGCATGATACATCATGATGGTTTCCATGCTTATACAAATGGTGCAAGCTATATTACTAATGTGCTTGGCAAATTCGTGAATGATAATTATCAATTTGTTAGCCATGTTAATAATGGGGAGCTTGACAAGTTGTATAAGGTGGCTTTAGAATCTCTTACTTTTAATACTTTATATACTGAAGCTAGTGCGGATAAATTCTTATGTAGAATCGTTAATTATCCTTATTTAACTTTGATGAAATATTCGGGTACTTATTTAAATGATGAATTAAGCGATTATATAAAACAAATGAATTTACCAGAATTTAGTGACGGGAATAATTATTATGCGGTTATATATGATGGTGAAGTTTTAGCTTATGGAAAAGAAGAATTGTCATATAGTTATAACAATCACCAAATATTGATTAATAGTAATGGTGTTTATTATGATGATCAATTAATTTGTGATAATAATTTACTTAACTTTACGATTTTTAGAAAGGATAATGTTTCGCATACAACAAAGATTATCGATTATTTAAATAATTCATTGTGGGATTATGAATTTGATTATAACTACTATAAAAAATGGTGAAAATCATACAGATAATACAGTTGTGGCATAAAAATAGAGAAGGTGTTAGAATATTGAGGTATGAAGAAATTATTTAAAAACCCTAAGACAAGAACAAGAAACTTGATTCTTGTGCTACTGCCCTTTGTTATATTGGCCGGTATATGTGGCTTTATAGCATTTAAATCAGTAAAAAGCATGAGTGATAATGCATCAGGTACATCCACAGAAGCCTACAAGGATTCTATTGATTCTATGGACTATCATTTAAGAAGTAATGCGACTAAGCTACAAACAGAGTTGTTTAAAGAATTAACCAAAGCTGTAGAAAGTGGCGATGAGTTTGAAATCGCAAAGCTTGTGGCTGAAAACTATGTAGCTGACTTCTATACTTGGACAAATAAAAATGGTACTTATGATGTTGGTGGTATGTACTATGTATATTCACCTCAAAAGACT
>CAVBAX010000232.1:0-2091 GCA_963593105.1 Candidatus Methanomethylophilaceae archaeon
ATTAAGTAATCTTTCAAAGACATAATCCAAACTATTATCTTCATAGCCAAATTCCTTTAGGTAAGCACATATATAATCTTCATTTAAGTGCTCAATCAACTTGTTTTTCCTAGTTATCAATACAATTTCACTAGTTAAATTAGAATACAAGAGATAACAGTTTAAACAAGTATTATTAAGCATCCTTTTAATACATTTAAATTGTCCCTTTTTAACGGTTAGAGTATTTGATGTAGTTAAACCTTTAATAACGGGTGCACATGTACTAGCTAAAGAGAAAGCTAATTTTTCTTTTTTACTACATTTACTTAAGAAATTAACTTTTTCATTAACTGACATAGTACCTCCAGTTAGCACTTGCTAACTACATATATAGGTTAGCATATGCTAACTGAATATGCAAGTATATTTTAAAAAAATCTATATAAGTTTTGTGTTAAAATTAAGAAAACGTTGATTAAGACTTGATATCGTAAAGGGTTTTAAAGAGAGCCATGTTTGGTGAAAATTGGTAAACAATAGCGAATATCGTATCACTTAGGAGTTGTGTGTTCTGAAAATTAGTAAGAAACATCGTGTTGGCTACGTTAGTGTCTAGGATTTGTTGGAATCTAAAGTGATGTGATACACACATAAATTGAGTGGTACCGCGGGAAGTCTATTGACACTCGTCTCATATGGCGAGTGTTTTTTTGTTTTATAGGGAGGTTTTATGAAACTAAACAAAAAAGAAATGTTACTTATAAGCTTTATGTTGTTTTCCTTATTTTTTGGAGCGGGAAATTTAATATTTCCACCATTTTTAGGACAAAGCGCTGGAAATAATACGTTTATTTCAATGCTTGGCTTTTTAATTACAGCTGTACTATTACCAGTGCTTGGGGTTATTGTAGTTGCTGAATTTGATGGACTAGATAAGCTTGCTAAAAATGTTGGCAAACACTTTGGCTTAATCTTTGCCCTATTAATATATTTGGCAATAGGCCCAGGTCTAGGCATACCTAGAGCTGCTTCTGTTCCATTCGAGATGGCTGTTGCCCCATATTTACCAAGTGGAAGCAACGTAAGATTATTTATGCTTATCTATTCTTTGATTTTCTTTTTAATTGCTTTGTGGCTTTGTTTAACTCCAAATAAACTAGTAGATCGAATAGGCCATTATTTGACGCCTAGTTTATTATTTTTGTTGGCATTGTTATTTTTTAGCTTTTTGTTTAAAGGCGAAAAACAAGTTGGTGTAGCTACAGGACAATATTTAATATCACCATTTTTAAAAGGTTTTTCAGAAGGCTATAATACCATGGATGCCATCGCAGCTTTAAATTTTGGCTTAGTTATTTCAACGACTTTAAAATCATTTGGACTAAAAGATAAAAAAACTCAATTATCCTATACGATAAAAGCTGGTATCTATGCTGGTATTTTATTGGCCTTAATTTATATGGGTCTATCATATATGGGTATGTGTTCATCTAATGTATATACAATAGGGGCAAATGGTGCTATAACTCTTAGAAATATTGTTTATCAATTATATGGTAACTTTGGCGCAATAATATTAGCCGCTATCTTTACGCTTGCTTGTCTTACAACTTGTGTTGGCTTGATTAATTCAATATCAGCTTTCTTTGCGGATAAATTTAAAATATTTAATTACACTAAATGGGTATATGTAATAGTAATATTTTCATTCCTTGTATGTAATCAAGGCTTAAACACAATACTAAGCATTTCTATACCGGTATTAAATGCCATTTATCCAATATCTATTGTTTTAATACTTTTGGGTTTAAGTCATAAGTTATGGAAAAATAATAAGATTGTATATCCTCTTGTAATAAGCGGAACTGCTATAGTTAGTGTTATTTATGCACTAGAACAAGTAGGATTAAAGGTTAGCTTTATAAGTGTTTTGTTTGATAAACTCCCTTTATATGAACAAGGTTATGGTTGGGTGTGTGTTGGGTTAGCACTACTTTGTATAAGTATTGTTTTAAACAGAATAAAATTCAAAAATAATATTTAAATAATCTCATAAAATTTCCAAAACTAATAAAAAAATACAGTTTTGGAAATTTTGTTCCTTAATGT
>CAVBAX010000233.1:0-2086 GCA_963593105.1 Candidatus Methanomethylophilaceae archaeon
TGCAAGAGCTATAACACAATTATTAGATGCAAATATAATAATAAAAGACAATAGTTATAGAAAAAAAGGTTATAAATATAAAGAAATTTATGACGTATTCATTGGCTCTTAATGTCGCAATTGTGAAAATACAACCTCTAAAAAATGTCGGAACTGTGAAATTTTAGCAATAAAATAGTGTCGGAATTGTGAAAAATCACTTGAAAAATAGTGTCGGAATTGTGAAAATAGATATAGAGATATCTTATGCAAGGCTATTTTAAAAGAAAAATATATGATCGAATGCTAGAATGGAAAAAAGAATATGCGCCAAAATACGCACTGTTTTTAAAAGGTGCAAGACGTACGGGTAAAACCTACCTGGCTAAAAAATTAGGCGAAGAAGAGTATGAATCTTTTATTACCATAAGTTTTGATCGTGTTAGTTCTAATATAAAAGAGCTGTTTGTAGAGTCTTTAGAGGATTTAGACTATCTTTTCAATACCTTAGAAGTAACTTATAAAACGCGCCTTATAGAAGGCAAGTCTTTAATTATTCTTGATGAGATACAACTATTTCCTGAAGCTAGACAAGCTTTAAAGACATTACTGGAAGATGGTAGATTTGATTATATAGAAACTGGTTCTTTAGCTTCTATTGAAAAAAGAAACAAAGACATCTTAATTCCATCTGAAGAATATCAACTTGAGGTTCAACCTTTAGATTTTGAAGAATTCTTATGGGCACTAGGTGATGATATTACCGTAGATATTATTAGAAAACATTATGAGACTTTAAAACCATTTGGTTCACAAATGTTAAGAAGTATTAAGAAAAGCTTTAGGGAATATATGTGCGTTGGTGGCATGCCTCAAGCAGTAGAAACTTATATTGATACTAAAAATTTTGGTAAGACAGATTATGTTAAACAGGGCATTTTGTCTTTATATAGAAGTGATATGGAAGAACAACAAGAAAACAGTAATCACGCCATTAACTTCTTTGATAGAATCCCTTCAGAATTATCTAAACAAGATAAAAGATATGTATTATCACACTTAGAAAAAAACGCTAGAATTAGAGACTATCAAGGGGCAATTAAATGGTTAAATGATGCTAAGGTAATAAATATTGTACCTAAAGTAAATGACATATCAATTGCCTTTAATTTATTCACAAATGATTCTAGCTTTAAATGTTATTTGTTAGATACGGGACTTTTAATATCACTTGCCTATAAAGATAGACCATATTTAGAAAATGATTTATATCGCTATATTATTGAAGATAGACTACAGGTAAATGAAGGCATGCTTATTGAAAATGTAGTAGCCCAATGTTTAAAAGCTAATGGCCATGTCTTATATTTTTATAAGAAAGAAATAAAAGAAACTAAAAAATCATATGAGATTGATTTTGTGATTAGAAAAGGAAACAAGATTAGTTTGATTGAAGCTAAATCTAGTGAAAGTAATTCTACCAAGAGTTTAAAAATGGCCAAAGATATCTATGGCAAAACTATTTCTAATCTATATGTTTTACATGATGGTGAAATAAAAGTTGGAAGTAAAGATAAAAATGATGAAGGTATCATTTATCTTCCTTATTTTATGGCTTGTGTATTATAAAAAAATAGGATACATATGTATCCTATAATTTTGCTTCCTTTAAGTATCTTGTAATGGCATCTTTATAGTCCGGCAGCGGTTCGAACCCCGATTCTACTAGCTTAGACTTATCAAGTCTAGAATTAAAAGGTCTTTTAGCCTTACTTAAACCATATTCAGCAGTAGTAACTGGTATCACTTTAGTACTTAAGCCATATTGTTTATAAATTTCTTTAGTGAAATCATACCAACTAATATAGCCACCTTCATTAGTTGCGTGATAGAAACCATATTTATCAGTTTCAATCATATCAGATAAAAGTCTAGCCAAATCAAAGGTATAAGTAGGAGTACCAATTTGATCAGATACAACTCTTACTTCATCATGAGTTTTTCCTACATTAATCATGGTCTTAATGAAATTTTTACCATTTAAGCCAAATACCCAAGCGATTCTAACTATAAAGAACTTATCTAATATAGATGTTATTGCCTTCTC
>CAVBAX010000234.1:0-1006 GCA_963593105.1 Candidatus Methanomethylophilaceae archaeon
GCTTATAACCTTTTCTGTGCGGTTGAAACCCAATATGGGAGACAACGTATATATAGTACCATATTTTTTTCAAAAAAATTAGTACTATTTTTAAAAATATGCCTATCCTCAATTATTTTTGAAAGCTCCGCTTCTTTATATATTTTTATATAAAGCTCCGTTTTTGAATTTTCATCATTTTATGGTGTAATTAAAGCATCTGATAGATGAGCGGTTAGAAAGGAAAAACTATTATGAAATCCGCTTATAAACATTTAAATGCTAAAGATAGAGGGATAATTGAAAATTGTCTAAATCAAGGATATAAGCTATTTGAAATAGCTAATACTTTAAATAGAGATCCTAGAGGTATCAAAGAAGAAATCTATAACAAACGAGAAGTATCTAAAAGAAGTCTTAAATCTAACTTATGCGGTAGGTTTGAAACATGTAAGAAAGTTAGACTTTGCGATTCTTGTAACACCGGCTTGTGCAAGTATTGTAAGCACCATAACTGTAATAAAGACTGTAAAGACTTTATAGATCTTCCCGAATGTAAGTTAGTTAATAGATACCCTTATGTATGTAATAGTTGTGATAAGCTTAAAACCTGCCATATGCCTAAAGTATTCTATAAAGCTCATGTGGCTCAAGAAATGTATGAGACTAACGTATCAGCACATAAGAAAGGTATTAAGAAAACAACCAAGGAAATAACAGACCTTGATTACTATATAAGTCAAGGAGTAAGAAATGGTCATTCTATTAGCGTTATTATCGCCACAAACAGTTTAAATATATCTCCTTCTACTGCTTATCGATATATAAACGATAAAGTGCTTACCGTAAGGAATATCGACCTTAAAAGGAAGGTAAGATATAAGGTATCTAAAAAACCAATTAAAAGGAAGAGAAAAGATAGTGATTGTCTTAAAGGCAGAAGATTTGAAGATTACGTATCCTTTGCAAGTGAACATTTAGAAGCTAATACATGGCAATTAGATACTGTTATAGGAAAGATTGATGA
>CAVBAX010000234.1:1044-2079 GCA_963593105.1 Candidatus Methanomethylophilaceae archaeon
GATGACAATACTTGTGCGCTATCGCTTTTATACACCAAAAGTAACATACAGTTGTTCTTTAAACTTAACTCTAAAAGCGAAGAAGAAGTAACAAGAATATTTGATTCAATCAAGATGCATCTTGGTGATGAACTATTTAAAGAAACATTTGAGGTAATTATTACCGATAATGGCAGTGAGTTTCTTGACCCGTTAAGTATTGAAATAAGTAATGAAACAGGAGAGAAATTAATAAACCTCTTCTATTGTGACCCTAATAGAAGCGATCAAAAAGGAAAGTGCGAAAAGAATCATGAGCACTTTAGAGAACTAATACCTAAAGGCTATTCTATGGATATATATGATGAAAAAGATATAGAGCATGTATCACTTATGGTTAATAATTATCCAAGAGCTCAATTCAAATTCAAAACACCATTACAAGTATCAAAAATATTTCTAAATGAAAAAGTGTTTGAGCTAAATAACCTCCATGAAATACCCGTTTCAAAAGTTATACTCAAACCCTTAATCAAGAAATAAATCAATTAAAACTCGCTCATTTATCAGATTGATCAATCGGAGCTTTCTGTAAAATTAAGAAAATTTAAGACAGAAAAAAGAGCTTTTGACTGAGCAAATTTTATGTCTCTACACTATTAAAATACCATCATTTATAATAAAACCCAATATTTTCAAAAACAAAATCTTTCTAAAGTTGTTTAAAATAAGCCTTTAGCGGAGCTTTTATTGAAAACGGAGCTTCATTTAAAAATTGACCAATTTTTTTAATTATTTATAATATCGTTATGAATATCGGCAAATTTGAAAAAGTAACGGTACAACAATTTAAGCAAGATTGTACACAAATATTAGGTATAAACACTGATAACTACAAGTATGTAAGTATTCCCAAAAGAGCTACATCAGGCTCAGCAGGATATGATTTTGTTTGTCCCTTTGATATTGAAATAAAACCAAAAGAGCTAGTAAAAATTCCAACAGGAATAAGATGCTACATGGAACAAGGATATGTTTTATCAATATATCCAAGGT
>CAVBAX010000235.1:0-2037 GCA_963593105.1 Candidatus Methanomethylophilaceae archaeon
ACATCATTTAGATTAAGTAATAATATTACAGCTAAGGCAATTAGTATGCCAGATAGTGTAAGCACAGTAATGGCTTTTTTAGTATCTTCTTCTTTTAAAAATTTGTTCATAAGTAAATTTTCACCTTTTCTCCTTTCTTTGTCAAAGGTTACTCACTCCTCTCAAAACCGTACGTGCAGATTTCCCGCATACGGCTTCTCACATTAAACCTTTGATAACTGTTTATCCCATCTCCAAATATCTTGGTATATCTTTAAAGGTTCGATATACTTCATCCAAAGTTTTCCATACTCAAATCTTGTATAGCTTCTTCTTTGGCTTCTTCGGTTAATCCATTTAAACGTTATATTAAATGCTAAGTTACTTAAGTATTGAAGTTCTTTCATCATCCCACTAAGGCCATAGAATCTAAATGTACCTGTTAGTTTGATGTTTAGCTTTGCCATAAATAAGTTTGTATCTAAGCATCTATTTAATTTTGCCCATTCCTTAATCTTTTGTCTAAAGAGCTTCTTCTTTTTCTTAGACACCTTATGTCCAACAGTATATTTACCTGTGCGGGTTATACCGTTATAATGTGTAAAACCTAAGAAATCAAATGTTTCATTTGTACCCTTGTATCTGCCAAAAGGTAAAATATGGGTCTTTTCTTGTTCGACACTTAAGCCAAACATTGATAGTCTATTTACAAGTCTTTCATAGACACTTCTTGCCTCATTTTCATATTGAAATAAAAGTATGAAGTCATCGGCAAATCTTACTAAGTATGCTTTACCTTTCAAATAAGGTTTAACATTCTTATCAAACCAATCGTCTAATACATAATGTAAATAAACATTTGCGAGTATTGGTGAGATTAGTCCACCTTGTGGTGTTCCTTTCTTACTTTCCTCTAGTTGTCCATTCTCCATAATTCCTGATTTTAAGAAACGAACAATGTATCTTAAGAAATTCTTGTCGCTAATATCATGTTCAAGAAACTTCATAAGCCATTTGTGATCTACATTGTCAAAGAAGCCTTTAATGTCGCAATCTAGCACATAGTTAACAGAATCAATCATAATATGTTGATTGACACATCTTAGTGCTTGATGAACGCTTCTGTTTTCCCTAAAACCATAGGAACAGTCTAAGAATCTTGGCTCATATACTTCATTTAGTATTTTAGCCATTACACCTTGAACAAGTTTGTCTTCATATGATGGAATACCTAATGGTCTTAATTTACCATTGGCCTTAGGAATATAAGTTCTTCTTACAGGTTTTGGCCTATAAGAAAAGGTCTTCATTCTCTTCACTAGATTAGTAAGATTTTCCTCTATATTAGAGTCATACTCTTTCTTAGTGATTCCATCCACTCCAACCGCCTTGTTTTGTAGTTGTCTTTTATGTTCTTCTAATAAAGAATCATAATTGACATAGTGGATTAACGTTTGCATTGTCGGGTAATAGGTTGACAATTTCCTTATATCTTGAATTCCACTTGACATATTCTTTTAACCCTCGTCGTGATAAATATGTTTCTTTCAAGAAACGTTTAATGCGTTTGGCCCTTCACTCCATATACTTTCATATACTTCATCGCTACTACGACCTCATCGGACTTCTTATATCTCATCTTGATTACCTTGATTGTTAGACCTTGTATAACCAATACCTAATAGGAAGATATAAGACCTCCCGGGTATGCATATTAAACCTTGATAACTCGCCTAACCTTTAAACCCCGGTAGAGCCTTATAGCACAGGCATTAAGTGCTACTTGTGTTGGCTACGACTTATATGAGAGTATCGCCCTCTACTTTTATATATCTTACGAGGCTAAATTGGTTTCGCTTATCGCTTAGGCTCTTTATCTTTCTTGCCTACGCTTAATCTGTTACCTCACGATAACAAATCCAAGGCTAGATACTAGCTTCTTGCCAAGAATTACTAGGCCAGGAGTTTCACCTAGCTATTTAATATGCACCGAACCGGCGCACCATAGAGATATTGTAACACACGCTTATTTGTGTACCATACTAATTTGAAGCCTTA
>CAVBAX010000236.1:0-2025 GCA_963593105.1 Candidatus Methanomethylophilaceae archaeon
GTCTTAGCTATAAAATCCCATCTTTAACAGTTAAATAATCAAAAAGATTCTAAATATCGCTTAATTAAGCCATATTTTGAATCTTTTCTTTTGTATAAATTGTTGTATGGAATTTTATTATTGATTAAATTTTTGAAAGTTTATTTAAAGTTTTTGGTAAGTAGTATTTCTTGTTAATATTAAGGCTATGTATTTGTTCTAAGGCATCTAGTACATCAGAACCTGTATAACAAGCTTTAAAGAGAGCTCCTTCACAATCAACTACATTCATATTCTTTAATGTGGTGATGATTTGGTTGGTTGTAAAGTGCGTGTTGTTTCTATCTAGTTTGACTTCTAGTAATCTATATATTAGTAGCGCTGTATAACAAATAAGAAAGTGTGCTTTAATTCTTTCCTCTTTCCAATGGTATACAGGTCTTGATGAGAAGTTAGTCTTTAGTATTCTAAAACAATCTTCAATTTTATATCTTTTAGATTGTATACCAATTATTTCAGTTTCTTTCATATCGAAGATATTTGTAGCTATGGCATAAAAGCCATCATACTTTTCTTCTTCATCTATTCTTTCCTGGTCTAGATAGAAATCTTTCTTATCTTTCTTTGTATTAGACTTAATAAATCTAGTAACATCGTTTGGCCCTTTCTTATAGCTTTCAGGATCAATATGAGTTAAATAAGCTTTGGCTCTTTCTACTTGCCTATCTCTTATTTTCTTTTGATATTCAGCCATCTTTCTACTGTATGTGATAATAATTCTTTGTTTAAGAGTTCCCTTACTTTTAACTTTTCTTGTTTTACCGTTTTTAAGTGACTTTATTTCACTAAGGCCTAAATCAACTAAGCTATCAACTTCTAATGATTTATATATGTAGCCATTATAGTATTTTAGATTCTCTTGTTTTGTCTTATCAAAGGTCTTCATAAATTCTAAAGAACACTTTTTATTGTCATTAGAGAATCTATAATCATAATCATTGAATACAGCTTGTTTTAAAACATCATTTAACTTTTTGATTGATTGGGTAACAACAAACTTGCGATTAGCGAAACTATTAAATACTCTAGTGTTTGTATAACCAAGTCCTGCATCTGAACAATAGATGATATCTTTATTTTCAAACATCTTTAACATTTTCTGTTCACAAGGAACAGCACATAATGATTCATTATCACTTCCTGGGTTTATACACATACTTAAAGGAATACCATCACCATCCATAAATAGTCCCATTTGTACTATAGGGTTAGGTCTATGTTCCTTTGATACACCATATTTAAGTAATCCCTTGATTTTTTCACCTGTTATATCATCATAAGTATCTTCATCCTCTTCTTCTTTTTCAAAGTAGAAGTTTGTACAATCAAAATAACAAACACTAGTATTTCTTTTGATTATGTTATTACTAGAATCAAATAGATAGCTAAGATAATCATCATAGTTATCTTCTAGAATATCCATGTATTTTGGTATGGCTTGATATGGGAAGTTAAAATCACCATATAGGTTATCAAGCTTAGAATGACTATATAATTTACTACCAGGATCTAGAGTACGTAGAATTGTTAAAGCCATATTTATCTTATTTGGATCATAAGTTATTTTCTTATCTTTACAAATATCTTTAAAGAAATCAGATAGATTTAAGTCATCATATATTTTCTTTAATTCTAAATAGCCAATATTCTTAGTAAGAGACTTAGAGATAACATCACCTTTATTAATTACTTTTTCATCTAAGTTAATAGTCAAAGTTAAATCTACTTTTTCTTCTTTTATTTTCTTATTGTATTCTTCTACCTTTTTTTCAGCATATTCTTTAGGATTCTTCGTGATTTTAAGGAGTTCAGAATGTTTACCAATACGAACAATATTTTTAGTAGTTACTTTCTTACCATTACGAATGCCAACTTGAATAAAGTAAGTAGGATTATCAGATTTACGGTCATAGTATAGTTTCATATAAGGACGCCTCTTTTGACATAATTATACCATATAATACAACACCATACAACAGCCATACA
>CAVBAX010000237.1:0-2015 GCA_963593105.1 Candidatus Methanomethylophilaceae archaeon
CAATCATACAATCATTAGATCCAGTCTCTAAATTGTTTCTAATATCGCACTTATAATAACCACTTTCTTCAAATAAATATGAAGCAGTATGAGGACTAGAATATAAGAAATATTTAACACCCTTATCTATATATTCTTTACCAATCCTAATAATATTTTCCGTACTTGTGCCAATATCATTATTGTCCATCTTAACTAGAAACGGTTTATATTCAGATACTTTTGAAGTAATATAATCATCAGTATCCAATACTACTTTTACATTATTATCAATAAGCTCTTTAATAACTAGGCACATCTTATCAGCCAAATCTTTTTGAACATTACCACTTAAAACAACATAGTCATTATCATAGATTTGTTTAACTCTTGTCTTAAACTTATCAAATTCTTCGTCAGTAATTTCAGGACCGGTAGCATTTAAACTGGTTTCCTTGTCCGCTTTTAATTTGATATTAATACGAGTATTAGCTTCAATCTTAGTGAATTGAGGTTGAATATTACCGTATTTAGATAATAAAGTTACATAATATTCTTTATTAAAGCCACCTAAAAAGCCAAGCGCAATAGATCTGATATTTAATTTATCTAAGAACTTAGAAACATTAACTCCTTTTCCTGCAGCATCATAAGTCTCGTTATATGATCTATTTAAGGCACCAACCTTTAAAGAATCCAAATTCAAGTAATAATCCAAAGATGGATTAGTTGTTATCGTATAAATCATAAAACAATTATATAATACAAGAATGAAAATTAAGAAATTATTTAATGATTATAACGGTATAGATACTGAAATTAAAGGCTTATCCACTAATTCTAAAAGTATTAAAGCTGGTGACTTATTTATCTGTATAAAAGGCGCAAAAATAGATAGACACGATTTTATTGATGAAGCAATCAAAAATGGAGCAAGCTTTCTTGTAACAAGTAAGGATGTTGAAGTAAGTGTACCATACATTAAAGTAGATGATGTTAATGCTATCTATGAAGATATTTATCGTAAGTTTTATGATAACCCCCAAGATAAATTAACATTAATCGGTATTACCGGAACTGATGGCAAAACCAGCACTACAACAATTATTCAAGAATTACTAGGTAATGATATTTGTGGCTATATCGGGACCAATGGTTATGCATGTGTTAAATTTAATAGAGAAACCGATAATACAACCCCAGGAATTGAATCAATGTATAGAATACTAGCTGAATTTGTTGAAGCTGGTTGTAAATATGTCGCTATGGAAACAAGTTCAGAAGCGTTCTATTATGGAAGATTAAAAAATTTTCATTTTAAAGTTGGTGGACTTACCAACATCGACAAGGAACATCTAAATACCCATAAAACGCTTGAAAACTATATAGCATGTAAAAAGATGTTATTTAAACAATCAGATATATCAATTTTAAATAAAAATGATAAGCATTTTATAGATGTATCTAGTGATATAGATACCTTTAAAACTTATGGTTATACAAAAGAATGCGATTTATATATTAAATCTTTCAATATAGAACCTAATAAAACTGATATTAGTTTTATATATAACAATACGCAATATAATATTGTTTCACCATTGCTAGGTAACTTTAATATTGAAAATCTTGCATGTGCCCTTCTTACTTGTTTAAGTCTTGATTTTGATATAAATGACTTATTAAAAAATCTAGATAAACTGAAAATAGATGGCCGTATGACTTCTATCGATTTAGGACAAAACTTCTATGTGCTAGTTGATTATGCACATACGCCGAATGGTTTAACTAGATTATTTGAATTTACTAATAAATTAAATGTGAATAAAAAAATAGTCGTTACTGGAAATGCAGGCGAAAGAGATGCTAGCAAGCGTAAATATGTAGGTAAGTTATGTTCAGATAATAACGATCATGTCATATTCACTTATGAAGATCCTCGTTTTGAAGACCCATATAATGTCGTAAAAGACTTGTGTGAACTAATTCAAGATAAGACAAACTATGAAACAATAATCGATAGACAAGAAGCTATT